>JAUNIV010000143.1 GCA_030523385.1 Bacteroidales bacterium
CCTGATACGGCTACAGTCTTGCCCTTGATGTCGATGCCTTTGGTCTTCAGCATTTGGTTTACGAAGTACAGACCACCGAAACCTGTTGCTTCGGGACGGATCAGTGAACCACCGTATTCCAAACCTTTACCTGTGAAAGTACCGGTAAATTCGCGGGTCAGCTTCTTGTACATGCCGAACATGTAACCTACTTCACGGCCACCTACGCCTATATCACCGGCAGGAACGTCCATATCCGGACCTACATGGCGCCACAATTCCAGCATGAATGATTGGCAGAAACGCATTACTTCTGCATCGCTCTTACCGCGCGGAGAGAAATCAGAACCACCCTTACCGCCACCCATAGGCAATGTGGTAAGTGCATTCTTGAATGTCTGTTCGAATCCCAAGAACTTCAGGATACTCAAGTTAACGGAAGCATGGAAACGGATACCGCCTTTGTACGGGCCAATGGCATTGTTGAACTGAACGCGGTAACCCAAGTTTACCTGCACTTTGCCTTTGTCATCTACCCAGGGCACTTTGAATGTAAAGATGCGATCGGGTTCAACCAGTCTTTCGATCAGGGATGCCTTTTCGAATTCAGGATGCTGGTTATAAATATCTTCAATAGAAAGCAGGACTTCTCTTACAGCCTGCAAGTACTCTGATTCGCCAGGGTGCTTAGCCTCCAAGGAGGACATGATTTGATTAATATCCATAATTATTATTAATTTAAGGTTCTGGCAAAATGAAAACTAAATCTGCTGCAAAGGTATGGTTTTTGATAGACTGGCAAAATATTTTCGGTGAAATTTTGATTAAAATGTGATAAAAAGTTATTTGACATGAATTTGTCATTATACCCAAAAGCTCTTTTTTTTGTGGAATAAGTTGCATAAAAGAAGAATATTAACGTATTTTGCTGCTACATTTTTGCATAAATCTAATAACTATGCTCAGTAAGTTAAAATTAAATCAGTTATATTTCAAGGACACATCGTTTGTGAATCTGATGACCAAACGCATATTCAATGTCCTTTTGGTGGCCAATCCCTACGATGCCTTCATGCTGGAAGACGACGGGCGCATTGATGAAAAGATATTCAATGAGTATATGAATCTCAGCCTTCGCTATCCGCCCCGTTTCACGCAGGTATCTACCGAGGCCGAGGCATGGAAGCAACTGGAGAATACCACTTTTGACCTGGTGATTGTCATGCCGGGTTCGGACAACAGCGATACTTTCGACATTGCCCGCACCATCAAAGAGCATTATCCGCAGATACCGCTCATCGTGCTGACTCCCTTCTCACACGGCATTACCGCCCGCATGGAACACGAAGACCTGAGCATCTTTGAATATGTGTTCTGCTGGTTGGGCAATACCGACCTGTTGGTTTCCATCATCAAACTGATGGAGGACAAGATGAATCTGGATCACGACATCCGTGAAGTGGGCGTGCAGATGATATTGCTGGTAGAAGATTCCATCCGTTTCTATTCTTCCGTGTTGCCCAATCTCTATAAGTTCGTGCTTCAGCAGAGCCAGGAGTTTGCTACCGAAGCATTGAATGCCCACCAGCGTACCTTGCGCATGAGAGGACGTCCTAAGATTGTGTTGGCGCGCAGTTACGAAGAGGCGATGGACCTATATAATAAGTATGAGAAGAATGTGTTGGGAGTGATAACGGACGCCCGCTATCCGCGTGGCGGGGCAGTTGACCCGGTGGCAGGCATCAAGCTCTTGTCCGAAATCCGTGCGCGCGATCCTTTCATCCCTCTCATCCTCCAGTCGGCCGAAGTAAATAATAAGGTGTATGCCGCCCGCTATGGTGCCAGCTTCGTAGATAAGAATTCCAAGAAGATGAATATCGACCTGCGCGAGATTGTGCGTGCCGACTTCGGTTTCGGCGATTTTATATTCCGCAATCCCGATACGCTGGAAGAAGTGGCGCGTGTGCGAAATCTGAAAGAGTTGCAGAACATCATCTTTGCCATCCCCAAGGAATCGTTGCTTTATCACATCACCCGCAACCACGTGTCGCGTTGGCTCTATTCGCGTGCCATGTTTCCGCCTGCCGAGTTCCTGAAACAAATCACGTGGGAATCCTTACAGGATGTGGATGCCCACCGCCGTGTCATCTTCGAGGCTATCGTGAAATACCGTAAGATGAAGAACCAGGGCGTCGTGGCCGTATTCCAACGTGACCGTTTCGACCGTTACTCCAACTTTGCCCGCATCGGCGAAGGGTCGTTGGGAGGAAAAGGACGCGGACTGGCCTTTATAGATAATATGGTAAAGCGTCATATCGAATTCGATGAGTTTGAGAATGCTTCTGTAGTCATCCCCAAGACGGTGGTGCTTTGTACTGACATCTTCGATGAGTTCATGGACACCAACTGCCTCTATCAGGTGGCACTGAGCGATGCCGATGACGAAACCATATTGAAAGCCTTCCTGCGTGCCAAACTGCCCGACAGGTTGGTCGAAGACTTCTTCGCTTTCTTCGAAGTAGTGAAGTCGCCCATCGCCATCCGTTCGTCCAGTTTGCTGGAAGATTCCCATTACCAGCCCTTTGCCGGTATCTATTCCACCTACATGATTCCTTATTTGGACGACAAGTACGAGATGCTCCGCATGCTGAGCGATGCTATCAAGGGAGTTTATGCTTCGGTATATTATAAGGATAGCAAGGCCTACATGCAGGCCACCAGCAATGTGATAGACCAGGAAAAGATGGCCGTCATCTTGCAGGAAGTGGTCGGTACGCAGTATGGCGACCGTTTCTATCCGTCCATATCCGGTGTGGCACGCTCCATCAACTATTATCCCATAGGAGATGAAAAGGCAGAAGAAGGAACCGTAAGCCTTGCCTTAGGATTAGGTAAGTATATCGTAGATGGCGGACTGACCTTGCGCGTTTGCCCCTACCATCCTGCGCAGGTGCTCCAGACCAGTGAGGTGGAAATAGCTTTGCGCGAAACGCAGACCCGCTTTTATGCCCTTGACCTGAAGAACACGGGTGCCAACTTCTCTTTGGACGACGGATTCAATCTGCTCAAGCTGCCCGTGAAGGAAGCCGAAAACGATGGAGCCTTGCAGTTCATTGCTTCCACATACGATCCCTACGACATGGTGATACGCGACGGTATCTATCCGGGCGGACGTAAACTGATTACCTTTGCCAATGTGCTCCAGCACGATGCTTTCCCGTTGCCGCGCATACTCCAGTTGGCACAGGAATACGGACAGAGTGAGATGCGCCGTCCGGTCGAAATAGAGTTTGCCGTGACACTGAATCCGCAGAAGAAGAACGGCACGTTCTATCTGCTCCAGATTCGTCCGATGGTGGATGTCAAGGCCGACTTGTCCGAGGACCTTACATTGATAAAGGACGAAGACCTTGTGCTGAAGAGCTACAACTCATTGGGTCATGGCATAATGGAAGACATCCACGACATTGTGTATGTGAAGACCGATGGCTACACGGCATCAAACAACCAGCTCATCGCTTACGAGATAGAGAAGCTGAACCGCAAATTCCTGGACGAAGACAAACATTATGTATTGGTAGGTCCCGGACGATGGGGAAGCAGCGACACATGGTTGGGCATTCCGGTGAAGTGGCCGCACATTTCGGCTGCCCGTGTCATTGTGGAAGCCGGACTTACCAACTATCGGGTAGATCCCAGCCAAGGCACTCACTTCTTCCAGAACCTGACTTCGTTTGGGGTAGGCTATTTCACCATCAATGCCTACATGAACGATGGCATCTACGACCAGGCGTGGCTCAACTCGCTTCCGGCAGTAGAAGAAACCAAGTTCCTGCGCCGGGTACACTTCGACAAGCCTTTGGTGGTGAAGATGGATGGAAGGAAAAAGATAGGTGTTGTCTTGCGGCCTGAATAAGGCAGGGTATTTTTTTATTAGGAGATGTTCTTTGCTTTTCAGAAGAAATATTTATATTTGTTCCCTCGTGGAAAATAAAGAAACAGACAGATGAAGCAGGTAGCCAAGTTTTTCAATACAGCCGGCCCCATTCAGCCGGACTTACATTACAATGTTGATCCGTTGAAACGCATTGATTTGGAAGAAATAGAATTGTTGATCGATCAGCGAAAATATTTTGTCCTTCATGCTCCACGACAGACAGGTAAGACAACCTGTCTGCTGGCTTTGCGTGATTATCTGAATGCTCGCGGTGAGTTTATAGCAGTCTATGCCAATATAGAAGCAGGGCAGGCAGCACGCAATGATGTGGAGCGGGTGGTGAGATCTACGGTGTCGGCTATTGCTAATCGTACGGATATGCTGCTGGATAATGATTTGGCTACTCGTATTGTAAGGAACTTGACGGAACAAGGTGTGGGAGGTGATTCTTTGCTGACCAATTTCCTTCGTACACTTAGTGAAAGTCTTCCTCTTCCTTTGGTCTTGTTTTTAGATGAAATAGATTCTTTGGTGGGGGATGGATTGGTTAGCGTGCTCCGTCAGGTACGTGCCGGATATGATCAGCGTCCGGCTCGTTTCCCACAGACCATCATACTTTGCGGAGTGCGTGATGTGCGTGATTACCGCATTGTACTCTCCAATCAAGACATTGTGACCGGTGGTTCTGCTTTTAATATCAAAGCCGAATCGCTTCGTTTGGGTAATTTGACCCGCGATGAGATTCATGACCTGTATATGCAGCATACGGAAGCTACCGGACAGGAGTTTGACCCCGGTTGCTTTCCGCTTATCTGGACAGCAACCGAAGGACAGCCTTGGCTGGTCAATGCGTTGGGCTATGAGGTGACCATGAAGATGCGCGAAAACCGTGACCGCAGTGTCCGCATCATTCCCGAGATGATTTATCGTGCTCAGGAGCAAATCATTTACCGGCGCGATACCCACATAGATATATTGATAGACAAATTGCGTGAAGACCGTGTCCGCCGTGTCATCGGTCCTATGTTGGCGAGTGAAACAGATGCAGACGAAAGTTTGATGCCGCAGGACGATGTACAGTATGTGGCCGATTTGGGCCTTATCACTTTGGATAAGCCTCGTCGCATTGCCAATGCCATTTATAGGGAAATCATTCCCCGTGAACTTACTTGGACTACTCAGAGCGGATTGGTTCAGCAGCCGGAATGGTATTTTAATCCGGATGGCTCCATTTGTATGGAAAAGTTGTTGCTGGATTTCCAGCAGTTCTTCCGTCAGAATGCAGATGCTTGGATAGAACGTTTTGATTATAAAGAAAGTGCCCCCCAATTGCTCTTACAGGCTTTTCTTCAGTGGGTTATTGATGTCGGTGGATATATAGACCGCGAGTATGGTTTAGGGCGCGGGCGTACCGACCTGCTCATAACCAAACCTCTTACTCCGCGTTATGGCGGTCCTTTCCAACGCATCGTGCTCGAATTGAAAATATTGCGTGGCAGTATTGAGCCTACCATACAAAAAGGTTTGGAGCAGACTGCCCGTTATATGGACAAATGCGGAGGCTTCATCAATGAAGGACATTTTATACTGTTCGACCGCACGCCCGGAAAGGCATGGGAAGAAAAGATATGGCACCGTATCGAGCATTATGGTGGAAAGCAAATCGGAGTATGGGGAATGTAATCCTTATCCATTACTCCGATAAGCCTGCGGACTCATCCCCACATGCCTTTTGAAATACTTGCCGAAGAAGGAAACATTGGCAAAGTGTAGCGAGTCCGAAATCTCCTGTATGGACTGGTTGGTCAGTTTCAGTTGCGACTTGGCATCCATGATGACCATGGTGGCGATGATGTCCGTACACGTCTTGTCGGTCACCTGCTTGATGATGATGGCCAGATGAGCATGCGTGATTCCCAATTTGCGGGCATACCACTCCACGTTTCTCATTTCCCGATAGTGCTGTATCACTAAGTTGGTGAAGTTGCGGCACAACATTTCGTTCTTCGATGTAGTGTTGCTTTGTCCGGCATATTTCTGATAAAATATATATAACCCCTTGTGTGCGTCTGCATACACGTTGTCTGCTATTTCCCTTCGCATCGTTTCGTTCAGGTTTTCGAACAAACCGATCAGCAGTTGGAAATACCCCTGCATAAGCGTGGCAGCTTCTTCTTTGAGCCTGATGATGGGGCGTTCCAGCGTGAAGTAGATGGCACTGAATGCCGAAGCCGACATGTGGTGCTTTTCGCTATATTCCGAAGAAAACCCCAGCACGTAGATTTGCAGGTCACTTTCCACTTTGTCTATTTGGAATATACTGCCCGGCATTAACACCACAACCTGGTTTCTCTCCACCTTGATGTGGTTTAGGTTCAGGGTAGCTTTTATCTCTCCTCCCATACACAGCACAATGATTTCCGCCTTCAGCCGACACGGGAAGTTGGTGTACATGCTCAGCAATTCTTTGCTGATGTCCGTCCCTGCCACCCATTCTTCGGGCAAGTCTATTTGCGGAAGCTCTTTGTTGTTTATATCCTTTTCCATAAAGCGAGTATTAGTGACTGCAAATCTAATAAAAAAGGTGATTCCAATGGCTCTAAAAACGCATATATCTTCGTGGCCCAACGTATATATCTTCATGCCCTCACGAAGATATATACATCAGCCCACGAAGATA
>JAUNIV010000144.1 GCA_030523385.1 Bacteroidales bacterium
CCGACGCTGTTGTGCGGCAGGCGGAGTGCGCAGAGTTCGCTGTTGCCCGGCACGATGTCTTTTCGGTATTGCGGGTTGAGGCTTCGCAGTTGCTCGATGTCGATGTTGCACACATCGGCCACTTGTTGCAAATGGAGGTCTTTATCTATGTGGATGGTATCGGAATTGTTAGGCAACTGTGTTTCCATCGGACAGATGTCGTGCTCACAATAATAAGTCATGATGTAATTGGCTGCAATGAAAGCAGGGACATAGCCTCGCGTCTCTTTGGGCAGGAAGTTATAAATCGTCCAATAGTCCGTAGCTCCTCCGGCGCGGCGTATGGCTTTGTTGATGGTGCCCGGTCCGCAGTTGTAGGCGGCCAATACTAAGTTCCAGTCCTGATAAATGTCGTAGAGGTCTTTCAGGTATCGTGCTGCCGCCCAGGTAGATTTGATAGGGTCGCGCCGTTCGTCAATCAGCGTATTGGTCTTCAGTCCGTAGATTTTGCCGGTAGCCAGCATGAATTGCCACAAACCTGTAGCCCCCTGGCGTGAAACAGCCACCGGATTGAGTGCAGACTCAATGATGGGCAGGTATTTCAGTTCCATAGGCAGGTCGTAGAGGTCGAGGGCTTCCTCGAAGATAGGCATGTAGAAGTTGGTGGCGGCCAGCATGAACGAAACTTTGTTGCGCAGGCGCACGGCATACATGTCAATGAACTTACGCACGGCTTCGTTGTAGGGCATTTCGATGATGGAAGGAATTCGCGAAAGGCGATCCATGTAGATGGAATCACTCACGACGGGGTTGACGGAAGTCATGTTGCAGTTCTCGCCCAGCGTGATGTAGTGTTTGGACTGCCAGTCCCAATAGAGACTGTCCATTTCCGACTGCATACTTTCGGGAATACCGATTACTTCTTCTTTCCCGGTTATTTGCGAATGGACGGTGATGCTCTGGTTCTGTGCATTCACCTCCGTTACTCCTATCAAGGCCAACAGACCGATAACTATGTTTTTCATACGACTAAAATTTGAAACAGCACTGTAGTCCCACTGCATTGGGCGTCCTATCGCGGCTGTCATTGAATATTACAGGTTTTATCTCAAGACCCAAGTCTTTGGAAATATCGAAATCAGACAGTTCGGCATCCACGTAAGCATCTATCACCGAAAGGATATACACTCCGATGAAGCAGAAGATACTCAGGTCGCGGTATCGCCGGTAGAAGTCTTTTCGTTGTTTGAAAAGGTTCGTATAATAGTCCAGCCTGCTGCTGATGTCGTAGCCGGCAGGCAGGAAGTCTTCGTAACTTTTGGTATTCGGGTCATCGTCCATGATATCCAGGTATGCTTGCGAATAGTCCTGATACATTTTGTTGTTCCATGTCAGTGCGTAGGCACATCCCACGAAGCCGCCATACACGATGGGGAGTTTCCAATACTTCCGGTTGTATATCTGTCCGCCGCCCGGAATGACCAGTGCCATCCAGATGGAGCGGTTGGAGTTGGGAATGAACCGTGGTTTCTTTTCCAATATCATGGCTTTCTGTATGGAGTCATTCTTTCGGGCAAGGGCTGCCGTATCCACAGGAGCTTCCAGCCGGTCAATTCTTTCTTTCTCTTCCACCAGTCTCAGACTGTCAGTCAGCAGTGTGTCTTTTTTCACCTGCACCAGCGAGTCTGTTTTCACCCCCATGCGGCGTTGGCGTGCCTTTTGGGCATACACATCCGTGCTTCCTGCCCACAGCAGGCACAGAAGCAGAAGGACGAGCAACTTATATGTATGTCTTTGTCTTTTCAATGTCGTAATAATAACGCTTTATTCTGTTTTCTTCAGCCCGTCCAGCTTTTCCATGATTCGTTCCAAATCTTCTTCGTTGTTGAACGGGATGCTGATTTTGCCTTTACCTTTTGCTGTGCACGATAATTGCACTTTCGACCCGAAGAATCCGCAAAGATGGCTCTGCAGCATGACGTATTCTTCGGACAGTTTGGCACCTTTGGGCTTTATCTTCCGGCCACCGCTTTCCACGGATTCGCCGCTGCTCAGTGCCTTGACTATTTCTTCCACCTTGCGCACCGAATATCCTTGCGACTGTATTTCGTTGAAGATGCGTATCTGCGTCTTCGGGTCATCCAGCGCCAGCAAAGCCCTTGCATGCCCCATGTCTATCTCGCGGTTTTTCAGTGCCACCTGTATCTGTGCCGGCAGTTTCAGCAAGCGCAGATAGTTGGCTATGGTGGTGCGCTTCTTTCCGATGCGTTCGCTCAGCCGTTCCTGGGTCAGTTCGTACTGTTCTATCAGGTGTTGGTAGGCCAAAGCTATTTCCAGCGAGTTCAAGTCTTCGCGCTGGATGTTTTCTATCAAGGCCATTTCCATCACGTTCTCGTCATCGGCCGTGCGGATGTAGGCAGGAATGGTCTTCAGCCCCGCCTGTATGGAAGCACGGTATCGCCTTTCTCCGGCTATCAGTTGGTAAGAATCCTCGCTCAGCTGACGCACGGTGACAGGCTGTATGATACCTATTTCGGCAATAGAGTCCGCCAACTCCTGCAACGCTATGGGGTCAAACTCACGGCGCGGCTGGTTAGGATTGACGGAAATCTTGCTCAGCTCTATCTCGTTGATGGAAGATGAGCCGGCTGTCTTTACTTCTTCGGTCGAGATCAATGCATCGAGCCCGCGTCCTAAAGCAAATTTCTTCTGTACTGCCATTTCTTTTATTTACTATTGTGTTTTATAATTTCCTGCGCCAATGCCAAATGGTTCTTGGCTCCGGTGGAATCGGCATCGTATAAGATGGCCGGTATGCCGTGGCTCGGAGCCTCGCTCAACTTGACGTTGCGCTGTATAATGGTCTTGAACACCAGTTCCTGAAAATGCCGTTTCACCTCGTCGTATATCTGGTTGGCCAGACGCAGACGGGAGTCGAACATAGTCAGCAGAAATCCTTCTATCTCCAGCGACGGATTTAGTTTGGATTTGATAATCTTAATGGTATTCAGCAGTTTGCTGATGCCTTCCAATGCAAAGTATTCGCACTGTACGGGTATGATTACCGAATCGGCTGCCGTCAGTGCATTGATGGTAATCAGCCCCAATGACGGCGAGCAGTCTATCAGGATGTAATCGTATTCATCCTTCATGGGTGCCAGCACCTTTTTCATGATCTTCTCGCGGTCGTCCAGGTTCAGCATCTCTATTTCTGCTCCCACCAGGTCGATGTGTGAAGATACGATGTCGAGTCCGTCAATGTCGGTCGTATAGATTGCTTCCCGTATATCGACTTTGTCGATGATACATTCATAGATAGAACACTCCACCTCTTTGATGTTCACACCCAATCCCGATGATGCGTTGGCCTGTGGGTCTGCATCGATAACCAGTACTTTTTTCTCCAGCGTGGCCAGAGAAGCCGCCAGGTTGATGGTAGTGGTAGTCTTACCTACACCGCCTTTCTGATTGGCTAAAGCAATAATTTTTCCCATATTAATCAGTTTTTCTTGCTGCGAAATAACTAATTATAAGTGATTGTACCTATAAAAATCGGCAGACATTGGCAAAACTGTTGATAACTCATTGGTTTTGTTAATAACTCAACGGCGACAAAGATAGCTATTTCCATCCAAATACAGCTCATTTTTTGCTTCGGGTTGTAGAAGATTAAGATTATTTTCTTTTCCGGCGGTGCATACTTCCGGCAAAGAGTTGTATCTTTACACGCCGAGAAAACAAGGTATATAAAAACTATGGAGAAAGAAAAACCGTTGATATTGCTGTCTAATGACGACGGCGTGAAGGCCAAAGGGCTGAATGAACTGATAAAAGCATTGCATGGGATAGGAAAGATAGTGGTCATGGCGCCGGACGGACCCCGTTCGGGAGCTTCGGGTTCCATCACTTCCGAATATCCGGTGAGATATAATAAGGTAAGAGAGGACGAAGATTTGGTGGTGTACAAATGTACGGGCACTCCGGTGGATTGCGTGAAGCTGGCGCTTCATGAAGTGGTTTCCCGTCGCCCGGATTTGGTCATCGGAGGAATCAATCATGGCGATAACTCATCGGTCAATGTGCACTACTCCGGCACGATGGGAGTGGTGATAGAAGGTTGCCTGAAAGGCATTCCTTCCATCGGCTATTCGTTGTGTAACCATTCGGCCGATGCCGATTTCTCTCCTTTGTTTCCTTACGTGCGCCGCATGGCAGAAGAAGTGTTGGCCCACGGCTTGCCGCAAGGAGTGTGTCTGAACGTCAATTTCCCCGACACGCCGGCCTATAAAGGTGTGCGTATCTGCCGTCAGACTCGCGGAGCCTGGATAAATGAATGGGAAAGAAACCGCCATCCGCGCGGAGGAGAATATTTCTGGCTGACAGGCGTGTTCGACAATCACGAGCCCGAAGCAGAAGACAGTGACCATTGGGCATTGAATCACGGGTATGTAGCCGTCACTCCTACACAAATTGACGTGACGGCCTATGGGATGATGGACGAACTGAAAGGCTGGAACTGGAACGTATGAAGTATTATCTGATTGTAGGCGAAGCTTCGGGCGACTTGCATGCTTCCAACCTGATGCGTGCCCTGAAGCAGGAAGACGGGGAGGCGGATTTCCGTTTCTTCGGTGGTGACTTGATGGCCGGAGTAGGAGGGACGTTGGTGAAACATTACAAGGAAATGGCCTACATGGGTTTTATTCCGGTATTGTTGCATCTGCGCACCATCTTCCGCAACATGAGAGAATGCAAGGAAGACATTGTGCGCTGGAACCCCGATGTCTTGATTCTGGTAGATTACCCCGGATTCAATCTGGACGTAGCCGAATACATCAAAAAACATACGCAGATTCCGGTATTCTATTACATTTCTCCCAAGATTTGGGCATGGAAAGAATATCGCATCAAGAACATCCGACGGGATGTGGACGAGTTGTTCTCCATCCTGCCCTTCGAGGTGGATTTCTTTGCGAAGCATCGTTACCCGGTGCATTATGTGGGCAACCCGTGCGTGGATGCCGTGGAGGCATATCGCAAGAACCACGGGGAAAGTTTCCGCCAGTTCGCCGCCGACAATCGGTTGACCGATAAACCCGTTATTGCCCTTTTGGCCGGAAGCCGCAAGCAGGAAATCAAAGACAACTTGCCAATGATGCTCCAGGCGGCTGCGCCGTTCACGAAAGACTATCAGTTGGTGTTGGCAGGAGCACCGGGCATGGACCCGGCCTATTATCAGAAGTACATAGACAAGGATATTCCGCTGCGAATCATATTCGGTCAGACCTACCGTCTTCTGCAACAAGCCGAAGCGGCATTGGTTACTTCGGGCACGGCTACACTGGAAACTGCGCTTTTCCGCGTACCGCAAGTGGTGTGCTATTACACCCCTGTGGGCAAACTGATTGCATTCCTGCGCCGTTGCATCTTGAAGGTGAAATACATTTCTTTGGTGAACTTGGTGGCAGATAAGGAAGTAGTCCGGGAGTTGGTGGCAGACACCATGACCGTGCAGAACATCCGTTCGGAACTGACCGGCTTATTATATAATAAGGTATATAGGGAACAGATGTTGCAGGAGTACGACCGAATCATACGGATTTTAGGACCGGCAGGTGCTTCCGAAGAAGCCGCCCGCCAAATGGTTGCTAAAATAAAGAGACCACGTACAGATAGACCACAGCAGCCGGAATAGCCATGATGGCACTGTCGAAACGGTCGAGCATACCGCCGTGTCCCGGCAGGATGTTGCCCGAATCCTTAATGCCTAAGTGGCGTTTCAGCAAAGATTCCGTAAGGTCACCCCATGTGCCAAATACCACAACGGTCAGTGCCAGCCCCACCCATACCCCTGTGGACATGAAGGGAAAGAAGTGTGCCAACACGCACGATGCGATGATGCAGAACACACCTCCGCCTATTGAGCCTTCCCAAGATTTCTTAGGTGAGATGCGTTCAAACAAACGATGCTTGCCGAAGAGCATCCCTGTGCAATAGGCTCCCGTATCGTTCACCCAGTTGAAGATGAAAATGGAAAGTGGCAGGATGGCATTGTATTGCGAAATGCTTATGGTATCATCCGAATGGAAGGCCAGCACATTGAGCAGCGCAAACGGCAATGCAATATACATCTGGCTCAGCATGGCGTAAGCCCAGTTGTGGAGCGGATTCTTTTTCTTCAGATAAAGCTCACTCACCATCAGATAGATGAGCAAAGCTAAATAGGGAATGAAGATTCCCGTCTGCGACGGGTCTATGCCGAAATAGAAGAAGCACAAAAACAAAAACACACCTGCCAATATGCAGATGCGTTTGTTTACCTGTACCCCTTCCATGCGGTTTACCAAATTACAAAACTCATTGACAGCCAAAGCACTGATAAGCGCAAAAAGGATGCCGAAAGATATAAATCCCCCTATGATGCAACCTATCAGTACGGCCACGAAGATAATACCAGTTATGGTACGTTGTATGAAATTGCTTTTCACGGTATTCTATGTTTTAAAGTCTTATGATTGTGCCTCTTCGGAAGCCATAATCTCTTCCGAACGGGATGCCCAAGGACGTTTGCCGAAGATATGT
>JAUNIV010000145.1 GCA_030523385.1 Bacteroidales bacterium
GTCGCAATAGATGCTGACGAGGGTCTGTTCGCCTTTGGCTATGTCGCGGCTGAAATCTTCGGGAATGTAGATGATGCCGTAAGCTTTTCCTTCCTTGAGCAAGGTTTTGGCTTCCTCCATGTCGCTGCAATAAGATACGATGTGCAGGTCGGCACTTGCATCGCTTAGCCGAAGAAATTCGCGGCTGAGCGAAGAACGGTTGTTATCTACGACAACGGCAGGAACTTCGCGCACGGTTTCGTTAGTATATATAAAGGTATAGAGCAACGGGTAGAGCAACGGCACCAGTACAAAGAAAATGAGTACGCCTTGGTCCTTTGCCAATAGCTTCAGTTCCTGCTTCCAGATGTGCAGGATGCTTTGCGATGCTGTATCTTTGATATGCTTTTCTTTCATAACCGCTTGCTGTTTTTAGGGGATATAGACATATTGTGACAATGTCGTGCGCAGTCTTTTCAGCACGAAGAGAGGCAGCAACATGAACAAAACCAGTGCCGCCACGGACTGCCAGACATAAACCAACGGATAGCCGTTCAGGGCCAGATTGACGTATATCAGGTAATAGTGGCGCAAAGGAAACAGGTTGGCCAATGCCTGAAGCGTGGGGTGCATGGCCATCACCGGAAAGCTCATGCCCGATATGGAGAATGAGATGACGCCCCACAAAGAAGCCGTGCTGAGTGCCAAGCGCAGGGTGGTGAACAGGCCGAACAGGAAAACACCGAACGACTGCGAAGCCAGTACCAACAACAATCCGGCAAGGAGCATGGGCAGGATGCCGCTGTTGCAGGGATAATGAAGAAAGCCATACAGATAGACATTATAGAATACAGCCATGATGAAGAACACGATGGTTTGGGGCAAAAGCTTGCCGGTCAGAGCCACGCCGATGGAGTCTCCGGCCATCTGCATCCATTCTTGCTGCGTGTTGGTTTTCAGTTCGCTTCCTATGGTGTAGATGGTAGTCATGAAGATGAGCAGCATCAGGATGCCCGGAATAATCGTGTTGCTCAGATACACCGAATAGTTGAGCCACGGATTGTTCAGCACATGGGTGTCTATGACAATGGGCTGAAGGAAAGCCATGGCCTGCTCGTCGGTCGCCCCTTTGGCACGCAAGGTAGCCCTTCCGATGGCTCCTCCTGCCAACTCGGACATGGTGCGCTGGTCTTTGTAGAGCAGCGAACCGGCCACTAAGTAGGAGTAGTTGGTATAGAAAGACACTTTGGGCTGCCGACTTGCCAGGGCTTGTGCGGTAGTCCCTTCGGGAATGTAGTAGAAAGCATAAATCTTTCCCTGCTGCATGGCCTTGCGTGCGGAAGCAAAGTCGGGATAGTATGCCACTACCTCCGTTTGCCGGAAAGCATCCAAGTTGCGGATAATGCTGCGAGTAGTGGCCGTGCGGTCCATATCCACCACACCTATGGGGAGATTGGCCGGAAGTCCTTCCCACATCAACGTAGTGAAAAACAGATAGCATAACAGTGGGGCTATAACCATGCAGAACAGGTATAGCGGACGGGTAGCGATGCGAAATACTTCGCGTTTGGCTATCTGTAAAATGCGGGTATGGACACGACTATTCATACGGCTTTTATTTCTCGATAATGGCGCTCATGCCCGGGCGCAAACCTTCTACGGGTTCGGTGGGGACGGCTTTTACTTCGAATGTCTTCAGATCAAATTGTCCGGTGGTCTTGGTGGCTTTCCAGGCGGCGTAGGTGCCTAAGTCCTTTAGGTAAGTCACCCGGAATTTCACTTCCTTGCCGAAAGCGGGGATGAATGCACTCAGCTCATTGCCCACGGCAAAATCCTTCAGGAAATCCTCGCGCACATTGAAAGTTACCCACATTTCGTCTAAACGGGCCACGTTCATGATGGGAGCACCGGTGCCTACCAGTTCTCCTACTTTGGGGAATATCTCAGTCACTTCGCCATCGGCAGCAGCTGTCAGGATGGTCTCATTGATGTAAGAAGACACTTCGGCCACGGCTCCTTTGGCGCGTTCCACCTGTGCGGCGGCTGCGGCTTTATCTTCCCGCTGTGCACCGTTTTTAGCCATCTCGTATTGGGAACGTGCTGCCTTCTCGGTGGCAGTCATGGCGTCCAGTTGTGCTTTGGCCTCATCCCGCTTCTGGGCAGACATGACGCCTTGCTCGAAGAGGCGGTTTACGCGGTTGTATGATTTCTCTGCAATCTCTGCTCCGGCCTTGGCTTTCTGCCACATCTCGTAGGCTGCCTGCACCTGTTCTTGGCGTGTGCCTCGTTGTGCCTTTTCGCTCAAAGCCTGTGCGGCTTGCTCGGCAGCCTGTGCCTGAGAGAGCTTTGCCACCACGTCGGGTGCTTCCAAAATGGCCATTGTGTCGCCTGCCTTCACCTTGTCTCCTTCTTTCACACGGAATTCCAGTATGCGTCCGGGCACCTTGCTCGATACGCGGTATTCATCGGCTTCGGCTTGTCCTTGGATAATCTCGCTACTATTGCCCAATGTAAAGAAGCCGATCAGTGCCACGATGACAACCACTGCCGTGAGGGAAATAAATGCCAGCAAAATGTTGCTGCGTTGTGTTTTTTCTGCCATATCCTGTTCTTTTTAAATTTACTTTAAGGTTCCCATTGACTTGCGTAGATATACCTCGGTCAATTTCACATCTATTTGTGCGTCTATCTTGTCCGATTGGGCAGACAGCCATGCCGTTTGTGCTTCTAATACCTGACTGGTAGGGATGACTCCTTCGGAGAATCCCAATTTGGCGTAGCGCAGGTTTTCGTCTGCCTTTTCCATGTTCTTTTCGGCCATGGTCAGCCTTTTGGCTGCCTCGTTCACTTGATAGGAAGCCTGGCTTACTTGCAGCTCCACCTTTTCCCGCACTTCTTCCAACCGGTAGCGGGCTATGTTGGCTTCTGCCTTGGCAGCTTTTACCTTATACATGCCTTCTCCCCAACTCCAGAGCGGAATCTGCACCATGGCCCCGATGGCCCACATGCCTCTAAACTTCCGTTCGAATCCGTTGACCAGCGAGGGGTTGGTCACTAAGTAATTGGCTGTCAGTGCTACGGATGGGAGGAAGTCAGCACGGGTCACGTTTACCTTTTGGTCGTATATCTTGCGTGCCAGTTCCAAGCTTTTCAGCTCTTCGCGATTGGCTAAGGCGGTGGTTATGTTGCTCTCTTTCTCAGTCAGCGGAAGGGATAAATCTTCAAGCCCTTCGTCTGCCAACGAGATTTCGGAGTCCAACGGCAGGCCGCAAAGCTGGCAGAGCACCATCTTGGAGAGGCTTAGCCCGTTCTCTGCCTGGGTGAGCTTCATCTCTGCCTCGTTCACTTTTACCTTTACGCTTAGCCCGTCGGCCTTGGTGGCTACGCCTTCGGCAATCATTTTATCCACATCGCTGTCCAGTTGGCGCACTAATTGCACGAAGCTCTCGGCCAGTTTCTTTTTGTTGACTAATGAGATGACTTGCCAATATGCCTTGTCGGTGCTCAGTATGAGGTCCTGCATCCCGGTGGCATGTTGCGATGCTGCCAACTGTTCGGCATATCGGCTGATTTTGTTGTAAGCAGTGATTTTTCCGCCCATGTAGATGGGCTGGGTGAGGGTGATAGCCCCGGCATAGAGGTTGCGGGTATCGGTATGCAAGGCATCCACCAATCCTTGTCCTGCGGTGTTCAGTGCATCTCCTATGCCCGGTATGAGCGGTGCAAGCGGCTCCAGCAGTTGGGCCAATGAAGGATTGGAGGCTGCCAGTTGTTGGAATGTCTCTTGTATGGAACCTTGCGCCACGGTGCCGATGTTGCTTAGTGCGCCTTTCTGTTCATCGCTCAGCAGGGATATTTCCTTTTCGGTGCGCATGTATGTCCCCATAGCCGACAGCTTGGGCAGGAAGTGGGTGAATGCCGCTTTCCTCTCGTAGTGCGCCGCACCGATCTTTTCGGTAGAGATGCGCAGTTCTTTGTTGTTGGCCAGTGCCAACGCACGACAACTATCTAAGCTCAACACGCTTTGTGCCGTTGTGCCCAAAGAACTGCCTATAAACAGTATAAAACCGAATATTTTCTTCTTCATAGCAGGATTCGTTTCTTGTTTAAAGTTGCTTATGCAACGGTGCAAATATACAAGTAAAAAACAAATCTGCAATGAAGATTGTTCGATTTCTATTTCATACTGAATGATTGTTGCCCTATCATGGTTCCGTCGGCAAAGATATAGACGTGATAAGTGCCTGCCGGCAAATATTCTTCCACATCCCAATAGACGGTCACGTTCTGTTCTTCTCCGGTGTATTCAATGTACTTCTTGATGGAGTAGGCCAGTTCGCGGTTCTCGTATGGGAAGGTGTTCGACGCACTCTTGGTCAGCACGTCATTGTCGGGCTTGGCGATACGTATATATAAGGTACGTTCGCCCGTCTGTGCGGTGATGTTCTTCACGATGGTGAACGATACGGCTATCTTCTTCGTGTCTTTCACTTTCTTGGCTGCTTTGCCTCGTTTATTGAGCGGCGAGACGCTGATGGAGGTAGCATCCAGTTGGGCTGCCAACGTCACTTTCTCGTTCAATGTCTTTTTCTCTTGCGACAGGGTACTTATTTGTTGTGTGGCTTGGTTGTATTTCTGCTTCACCACTTGATTCTCTTCGGCCAACGCTTGGTTCAGCTTGTTCAATGAGTCTATCTGTATCACGTAGCTGCGAAGCACGGCACGCACTGTTTTCAGTTCCTTTTTCAGTCGCATGATTTCAGCCGCGTTGCTGGTCTTTACTTGGCGTAGTTCTTCCAGCAGCCGTTGTGTCTTCAGCTTTTCGCTTTCCAGTTTTTCGCGCAGCGAGTCGTTGTTGATTTGTATCTGGAGTTCGTCGTACTGGGTGGCGAAGGTGGTGTATTCGTTCTCCATTTCCAGTTTCTCTACGGCGAACAGTTCACTCATTTCCTTGTTTTCTTTTGCCTGGTGGAAAGCATAGAAAGAAACTCCGCCGATGATGATAATCAGCAGAATAATGACTATAATCAGTTTTTTACTTTTGTCCATAGTATTGCCTTTCATTCAATTTCGGGCAAAAGTACAACTTTTTATGTATATTACCCGAAATTTATGATGGAAATTTTCTTGAAATTCATAGCTTTCCTTCCACCGTAGGGGCAGAATATTTTCTGCCCGATAACATCCACGTGGGTGATTGCGGGCGGAAAATATTCCGCCCCTACAGAGAATGAAGAAAACCTTCATCGAAAGACAGGGGCAGGAGTGCTGCCACGCCTTCCACTATGTAGATGTCTTTTTTGCTGTAAAGCAATATACGCATGGGCTTCCCGTGTCGTTTCTCTGTCTCCAGCAACACCTGCCTGCAAGCTCCGCAGGGTGGAATAGGGGTGTCTAAGAAATCTTGTTCGTTGCGGGCGGCGATGGCCAAAGTCCTTACAGGCTGGTCGGGATATTGGGAGTTGGCGTAGAAAAGCGTAGTGCGTTCGGCACAAAGTCCCGAAGGATAGGCGGCATTTTCCTGATTGCTGCCTGTCACCACAACGCCGTTCTCCAGCAATGCTGCCGCACCTACCGAGAAATGCGAGTAAGGAGCATAACTTCTTTTCGTGGCTTCGCAAGCGGCGCTAACCAGTTGGCGCTCTTCTTCCGTCAGTTCGTCATGCCGACGGACTTCTATGTGTATTTCTAATTTAATGTGTTTCATGGTACATGATTTTTAGGTTATCGTGCAAATGTAGTGTTTTGTTTTCAATCCTCCAATGTGTTTCCCTTTTCTTTTTTTCTGCGTTATCTTTTTATAAGTCCTAACCTTTTTCTGGCATCGTCTTGCTTGAACATCGAGCTTAGTTGCTTTACGATCACTTCGCCGTTCCCCGGATCAACGAGGCGGTTGGCCATGAGGTCTATTGCCTTCATTTTGTTGTCGTCCCAAGTGAAGAGCGATACGAGGTCGGCACATTGGTCGCAGCTGAAATAACTTTTGACGATACCCACAGACAGTAATTCCATCCGTTCGTCATCAAAAGATTTTCGTTTGATTGTTTCATACAAGTTGCCGAAGTCTTTTTCGTTCATGGGGCGCAGATGCCTATTGGGGTGTTGGGGCTTCTCTATTACTATGGTCTCTACGGGTGGAACAGGCTGTGTAGGAGTGTCGAAACTGTCCATGCTGCTCACGTGTCCGTCAATGAAATCCACTATGATAGTGGTTTCCTGCCCACTGATGGCGTGTGTCTTCTGATATTCCCATTGCTCCATGTCTTCGTTGAAACGCTGATAGGATGGTTTCCCTAAAATCTCTCTGACTTCTGTTTGCGTCATGCCTCGCTTAACTTGCATGAAATCTTTGTTGCTTTGCAGGGTAAGCGTACTGCCGCAACTGCTCATCAAGGCGCTGAGTCCGCATACAAGGAATGTTTGTCTGAATCTTCTCATATCTTTGTGTTTTTTGGTGATGCTGCAAAGGTAAGCAGGGGAAATATATATTTTGCTATCCTTTTCCCTATTTGTTATTAGGGATTTCCCTATTTCGAGATTATGTATTTCTAAAATAACTTTATGGTATAT
>JAUNIV010000146.1 GCA_030523385.1 Bacteroidales bacterium
TCACTTTTCTCATATTCGAAATCAATATTTCGAATTTTGTCCCCATATCTGTTATAGGCTTTTGCTTTATATACGGGCAATGTCGTTTTACTTCCACTGTTAAGTATCTTTTCTATTTTAACATATTCTGCTTCCGGTATTTCTTCTTTTACTCTCTTCTTAATAACATAAGTAGTAAGTTCGTATACAGAAATAACCAAAGCCGCAGCAATTAAGCCTAAACCGACACCTATGAGGAAACTTGTTATAAACATATTTATTCTATTGGAATTACTATAATATTACCATTATTTAAGGATGACAAATCGACATCAACAGAGTTTGCATAATAAACTTTTGTTTTAAGTACTTTTTTCTCCCCGTTAATGTCCTTTTGCAAAATTGCGACATAAACGCGCTTATCTTTCAATTTAGTCAAAACCTGAGAGCTAGCATTAGGAAGAATGTTAATTTCCATCTTCTCTCCAGATCCTTTAGAAATTGATGGCAAGATTTCATCAACCCAATCGAAAATGTGCTTTAATTTGAGAACATCTTTGACATCGATGTCACCTGATTTACTTTTTCGATGGACGAAATAGCCTACACATACTGCTGCACAAACAATCAATATTGTGCCAAAAATAACTTTTGTCATATCTGTTTTCATTTTTAGAATTATCAAGCCTCAACAGGCTGTTCTACCAAATGACCTTTTTTGAAGGCTTCATTAATTGTACTATCAAATCCCTTCTCGGTACTTGCTACTTGTGCAGCAACCACTTTTCCATTACTATCATGAGCAACTAACAATGAACGTTTTACGCCAGGTTTATATGGGGGAAGAGTCGTTTTCCCTTTGTCTCTTAACCCTTTAATAAACTCTTCGGTTTCAGTTGGAGGAACCATTGTAGTTCCTTTAAGTTTACTTCCAACCTTATCAACCATTTTGTCAATCCAGTCATAAAGATGTTCAAAGATTGAAAAAATGGCGTAGCCAATTGCATAAATTGTCAAAATAAGGACTGCCGTTATTCCAACGAAAACGTCAACGACTCCCTTGCCTATTGTTTTTGCCGCATCCCATGCGTCTGACCAAAATCCCATAGTTACTTTATTTTAAAGGTATTACGCAAATATTGTTTTCTTTAAATGTCTGTTTCATTTCTTCATTATATTGTGATGTAATGAAACAAATGCGAGGTGATCCGTCTTGGAGCAAGACCTTTTCTCCTGCACCGAAAAACACACAAAACACGTGTTTTTTGTATTCCGTATTTACTCCTTTAATAAGATAAACTTTATCTGCAAAAGGGGTAACATTATTGTCCACCCAATTTAGAACATTTTGCATGCTCATATTTTCAACTCGCTCTGCAGGTATTGTTTTACCAGCATTTGCGATGAAGTATGAGAGTATTTGATCTATACTATCCGTTTCCTGCGTTGTAGCATTGCCCCATATTTGATCCGCAGCGGAATTTTTATCAGGACTTGTCATTCCATCGAAAATTTTTCCAAGTCCTTTGCCAATTCGTTCAAAACTCTGTCCGAATTGTTCTTCAAAACTTTTTTCTTTCATTTTTAATAATTTTTTATTATTTAAGTTTATAGCATAATATAATCTGTTCCATTGGTCCTCTATACCTTTAGAACCTGTAGAATAAGATTGAAGCTGTCTTCGGTTATCACTATCTACATATTTTATACACCTAACAATAAGATACCTTGCTGTATGTCCTTTTGAGAATACGCATGGCTTATATTCTTCTGTACAGAACGTACCAATTATAATATTGGGATTCCATGTAATGAAGATAAAATAATCTGAACTAATAGCTTCTTTTGAACGATTCTTTGCCAAATGATACACTTGATTCATGTCAAAAGAATCGACATCAATTATTTCAAATTGCTCCCGATTAATCCTTGACATTGAGTGATATAAATTCTCAATACGCTGTGACTTGGTGTTTATTCTAATGCCAAGTCTACGTATTTGGCATAAATCCTTCAAAGCAATATAATCATAGAAATCTAAACTTTTAAGATTATCAGAACTCGTTACAGAACATAAATCATCCCATGAGCATATTTCCTTGCCCAAACTACTTGAGCACATAGATAAAAATGTGTTTTCAAGCATTGTTCTCTTGACATCTTCTTTATCCCATAGTTTCACACTTCCCTCTATAAGACTAAGTAAATTCTCTTGCGAGAAAACATTCTCTCCTTTGGAACTTGCTTTAAGCAATTTGTCATAATACTCACGGCTGTCATCAACGAGATACTTCATTCCGTCGGTATTGATGGTGCCATTGGTGACGAGCAGAGGAAGATGCGGAGCCAAACCTGCTGATGACCAGAAATAGGTGTCGGCCATGTAGCCTATCATACACTGTAGATAGGGAACAAGGTCTTCCACGATTTCGTCAAGCAAGCCCATTTCGTTCTCATAGTCTTGATTGTTGGTGTAGGTGCGCTGGAAGTGGAAATCGTCGTTCTTCGGCTCTATTTCAGCAATGTTGAACTGGTCAGAGCTGTTTGGACCGACTCCCCACATGTGGACTTGGAATACCAGCTTTCCGTCATCGGGGCGGAAGAATGGGGCTATCAGTAATGTCGGCAGGTTCTTCAGCTCCTCACGTATAGCCGACACCTGAACATCCGTCGGACTGCTCATGGGTTTCCATGCTCCGCTATAGAAGAGGACAGGGTGGTTAGATGCTGTGCTCCAATGCTTGTCACAATACTGCTCCAACTGCTTCTCCACGACTGGATAGACCAGTTTGTTGAACTTGTCATAGTTGGAACGAGTGAAGATGACGTGCATAGCCACGTTCTCCTCCTGATTAGCAAGGAGATTACCAAAAGCCTGATTCTTCATCACGATGGGAAGCACCTTTAAGGGCCAGTTGTTGATGGTAGCCTCATAGGTGAGACGTTCCAAAAGGTGGTCAACCTCTTCCTTCAACTCCTTCAGTCTGTCATCGTATTTCTCTTTCTCTAACTGCATGGTCAGCTCCTGCCCTTCGTGCAAGAGTTTCCACATGTGTTCGGTGTTACGGTCACGCGCGGCACGCTCAAACTCCTCACGCTTCTTCTGAAGTTCGGAGTTTTGGCGACTGCCACACCAATTGTTGTAGATTTGTAACCCAACATTGGCGAGTATCATGGTTATAGCACCTATTGCCATATTCTATATCATTTTATAATGTATTTGACCTTACTTGTTCTTTCATTGCCTCGATGTCTTTCTTATCGAACACTTCCAACAACCGTAGTGTGTTCTGCTCATCAAGTGCAGCAAGCATGTTGTCGTTCTCTCCTTTTATGAATGCTTTTAATTCGGCATTGCCCTTTACGAGTCGTTTCATGTCAGCATGCTCTTTGTCGTTCAACAAGTTGAGCAATGTGGGCTTTGCACCCTGCGTCAGCACCATATAGGAGTCACGAACAGCAGCTGTAATAACAGATACGCTGGTATGCAGCAATTCTATCACCTCATTGCGATATTCTATGCTTTTTTCTGCTTCGACAGGATTAAAGTCAAAGTTGAGAAGTGGACGAATGAGGGGGCGTGAAGCCTGCGGTTCCCATACTGCTCCACTCAGATACATCTTGCCATCACGATATTGAGGCGAAATGACCAAAGTGGGCATTTGGCTCATCAAGAAGTGAATGTTCATAATGCTGGCATTGCCTCCAGAAAGGTCAGGCTTCAAACAAGCGTCCTTACGAAAATCTACGTTTCCGATAAGTGGCACATCATTCTTTTTTATCGTATATTCTAGCTCCTTGTATATTTGTGCATCTGCGGCATTGGCATCAGTTCCGTAAGCTCGCAATGGCAATAACGGTGCGTGCATCAAAATGACATTCAATCGTGGTGCAGCGTTGGTGGAATCGTTGCGTATCTCATGCAAGATAGTTTGCGGCAACAAGGGATCGAGCGGCCAACAATATTGCAAGTAGTATTTCAGTTCAATGGCTTGCATCTGCGCATTGAAGGATTGCCGTGAAGTTTCTTGCCTTTGTTCACGAGCAAGAGCAACGAGTCTGCGTTTGAAGGCAATGTCTTCTTGCATACGCTCGTCATCAGTAATATGGCGTGCACGTTCCATCTCTAACTGAAACGCTTGATTCCGTTCGTGCGCCTTGTCTTGCAATCGGCGGTTATTCCATCCCAACAGCGTAGAGCTAATGGAGTTTGCCACCCAAAACATGCCGTAGCCAGGGAATCTTATATTCTGTGATGCTATAGGTATATCCATAAGTTATGTCTAATATATATTGTCGGAGAACGAGTCTGACAAATCATCATTATTGTCAAAGCCATCGTTATCAGGCATTGTCTGTGACGAATCATCAAGTATGTCTTCTCCTATAGTTATATGTTCATCTTGGTTTATATCTGAAAAAGCAGAAACGTCATCATCTGCACATGCAGCAACAAGCATATCGTCCATAGGCTCGGGCGAAAGTGAGACAAGTGTAGATGCATCGTCAAAAGAAGGTATTTCGG
The DNA here is from genome assembly GCA_030523385.1 of Bacteroidales bacterium. Classification (GTDB taxonomy): domain Bacteria; phylum Bacteroidota; class Bacteroidia; order Bacteroidales; family Bacteroidaceae; genus Phocaeicola. Next base: position 4,505 of record JAUNIV010000146.1, read on the forward strand.
GCAATTCAAAGTCCGTGTTCACTAAGTCCACTGGCAACTGCAAATCTGCATCCTTAAATCCATCGAGCGTATCATCAACAACGGAATTTGCATGCAACAACTGGTGTAAAGCATCGTCATGTGCAGCCAACTGCGTAAATTGCTGCATATCATTTGCTGATAGGTTGCCGTCGAGGAATGCAGCAAACTCTTCTATACTCGGTAGTGATGTATGTTTAAGCATGTCTTGCCTCCTTTCTGCAAACTTGTTTGAATTGTTTCTCTGCCAAAATCCTTTTGTTATAATAATTATCCATTGACATACCGAGTGCCTCGGCAGTCTCCTTGTGCGACTTTTGCTCCAGATAGAGCAAGCGAATGATGTTGCGGTATCTTACGTTGGACATCAAACCGAGCAATGTTTCAACATCTGCACTGTTCATGCCACTAAAGTCTATGGGGTTAGATAACGATTCGGCACCATTTCTATCACTGATTACATCTTCTGTTTCTTCTTTTTCGGTCGAATGAGGTAACGGCTCACAAACAGGCATACGCTGTTTCAACTCATATTTCTTATAGCAATAGAACAAACAAGCAGTCTTTATCCAACTGGTCAAAGTACTTTCGCCTCTGAAATTCTCCATTTGGCATCGTCCTGTAGCCTTGCTTGGAGTTAACACTACGATATAGATTTCATCAATAAACTCCTTGAAGTCTGTGCAATCCGTATAGTAGTTGTCGTATATGGACTTGAAAAGAGGGAAGCAATGTTGGTAAAAGTACTTGCGCGTAACCGTATTATCCCTTTGTATAAGAGCTTGGGCTATTTGCAAATCTTCCGTATATATCTTTTTGATTTCCATAAGTCTAATCGATTTTTTTCAAGAATGCGCTCGGCACATATGCCGTTGCAAATGTTGCCATGTCACCGATTATAACGCCCACTCTCTGTTGTCCTTGGCATCTTGCAACTCTGCCTACCACTCCTTTGAATGCTCCGTCTATTACTCTCACCATCTGTCCTTGCTTGAACTTTGGCACTTCGGCTAATGACACGATTGTGTTATCCGCATCGGCAGCACAGATAATTTTGAGACTTTCCATCTGATAGTCGGGAACTATCATAGGAATCTTCTCTATTCTGCGACCAACGTGGACGTGACGATAGTAAAAACGAAGGAATGGGAGGTTTACGTTGTCGTAAACGAAAGATTTGAGTTGTTCTTCTGTACCGTAGGCGAAGAAGATATTTGGTAAACGAGACTCGGTAACAACTTTGCGCTTACCTTTTATAAGTTTTACAGTGTCTGTAGTAGGATAGAAAGCCGTGATGCCTTTGGCTGTCATATAGTCGTATGCCTTTTTCTCTCTACCATAGGTAGTGCGTAAAGCATACCAATGAGGAATTTCTTCCTCTTTTTGTACTTTAGACTTACTTAATATATGGACACTTCTGGTGGACACCCCTGTTTGTGAACTCTCAGCGGAAACAGTGCTTTGAGCTTCGGGGAGGGCGTTGGAGGTAAGTCCAGCGCAAGGAGGGAATTCACCACCTCCTGAGGTGTGTACATCTTCTGATGTCCATTCATCGACTTTCATATCGGTGCTAACTTTTTTCTAGACAGAAATCCGTTAAATTGCGACAAAAAAAGAGCGTGGAATCGTCCTGTTGTCCATTCCACACACTGAGGCTCTTCCAACTGCCTATCAAAGTCGAACAGACAACGTCAGAGCCCACGCCGATATGAAAATCGCTACCGCAAAGAGACCTATATAAAACATTTAACTGCACCCAAAAGGGTACAATTCATGCTTACAAGGTCTCCACGGGATTGATATAATCACACCCGGGACATCTACCGTTGACCATATTCGAGACTTTGATACTGATAGTTTTGGAAGATTTCAGTGTGTCTCAAACACAGCGTCGATAAACGCCTTCCATTATGTCTGGATTGTCTTCCCACCCAAAGCCCGCTTTCGTATAGATATGTCATGGTTGACTTCACTACACTCAGCACGGCGTAGGCTGCCGACTCGATTATCTTGTAAGAA
>JAUNIV010000147.1 GCA_030523385.1 Bacteroidales bacterium
CTTATGAAGATATATGCGTGGAATTATGCAACTGGAGAGATTGAAAGACGCAACGGATATGCTGACTTTTTACAGCCTTTTCAATGCCAGCTTGATGACCTTCTCCACAGCCGCGTCCGGTTCTTCTTTCAATATGGCTGTGACCACTTTCTGCGAAGGAGCCTGCGCAAACCCCAACATGGTCAGTGCCGCTACGGCCTCTTCGTGTATCTCCGAATAGGCAGCTGTGGCAAACATCTCGCTGCTTACGGTCTCCATGCCCGAAGCGGCAATCTTGTCTTTTAAGTCCACGATGATGCGTTGGGCAGTCTTCAGACCGATGCCCTTCACGGTTTTCAGCAATTTGTCGTTGCCCGAACTGATGACACCACACAGCTCGGTAGGAGAAAGGGCGGAAAGAATCATCCGTGCCGTGTTGCCGCCGATGCCCGACACCGAAATCAGCAGAAGAAACAGCTCGCGTTCCTGCTTGGTGGCAAAACCGTAGAGCACGTAAGCATCTTCGCGGATGGCTTCGTACACATACAGCTTCGCGTTCGGCTGATTCTGTATGGCCGAATACGTGTTCAGCGAAATGTTCAGCCCGTAGCCCACACCGTTGCAATCTATCACCGCCATAGCCGGAGTAATCTCGGCAATCTCACCTTTTATATATTCTATCATATTCTCTTTCCGATAATTTACATTTTTCTGCAAAAGTAGGATTTCTGTTTTGTAAATTACAAGTTTTAAAAGAAAAATTTCAATTTATTAGTCAGAGCTGTATCGAAATGTGCGGACAAATGTTTAATTTTGCAGCCAATTAACAGACAATAGTAACTAAAACCAATAAAAGATGAAGAAAATAAGAGCTGCCGTAGTGGGTTACGGCAACATTGGTCAATATGTAGTGGAAGCTTTGGAAGCAGCTTCTGATTTTGAAATAGCCGGAATCGTGCGTCGTCAGGGTGCCGAAAACAAGCCTGCGGAACTGGAACCATACGCTGTGGTGAAGGACATCCGCGAGTTGAAAGATGTGGATGTGGCTGTATTGGCTACTCCCACCCGTAGCGTGGAGAAATATGCCAAAGAGATTCTGGCTATGGGTATCAACACCGTAGACAGCTTCGACATCCATACGCAGATTACTTCTTTACGCCGTTCGCTCGACGAATCAGCTAAGGAAGGAAAGGCGGTTGCCATCATTTCTGCCGGATGGGATCCGGGAAGCGACTCGGTGGTACGTACATTGCTGGAAGCCATTGCCCCGAAAGGCGTGACCTATACGAACTTTGGCCCGGGCCGCAGCATGGGTCACTCCGTAGCTGTCCGCGCCATTGATGGAGTGAAAGATGCACTTTCCATGACCATCCCGGTAGGTACAGGCATTCATCGCCGCATGGTGTATGTAGAATTGGAAGAGGGTGCCGACTTCAAGGCAGTGGAAGCCGCCATCAAAGCCGACCCTTACTTCGTGAATGACGAAACGCATGTCATCCAGGTGCCTTGCGTCGATGATTTGAACGATGTGGGCCACGGCGTAAATCTGGTTCGCAAAGGCGTATCAGGCAAGACACACAATCAGCTGTTTGAGTTCGACATGAAAATCAACAATCCCGCACTGACGGCTCAGGTGCTGGTATGCGTGGCACGTGCTTCCATGAAGCAACAGCCCGGATGCTACACCATGATCGAAGTGCCCGTCATCGACCTTCTGCAAGGCGACCGCGAGGAACTGATTGCCCACTTGGTATAAAAATATCTGAAATTTACCTGTCAGAAAGAAATCTCTTCACCGTTTTATTCCGGAGAAGAGATTTTTTTATTTCCTTTGTGACACAAATTAATATAGAAAAGAATCATGATAGCAAGTATTGTGTGGGACGTGGATCCCATGTTGTTTAAGATAGGCAGTTGGGAAGTGCGTTGGTATGGCCTGATGTGGGGATTGGGCTTCATCTTGGCATACGACATCGTGAGCCGGCTTTTCAAGAAAGAAAAATATCCCGACGAGTGGGTGGACAAGTTGTTTATCTATTGTCTGGTAAGCACGGTTGTTGGCGCACGGTTGGGCCATTGCCTGTTCTATGAATGGGATTACTACACGGCCCATCCGGTAGAAATCTTCAAGATATGGAAGGGCGGGCTGGCCAGCCACGGCGGAGTGTTTGCCATCATTTTGGCTTTGATGTGGTACTCTCACAAGGTCACGAAGAAAAGCGTGTGGTGGTTGTTCGACCGCATGATTCCGGCGGTGGCTGCCGTTTGCTTCTGCATCCGCTTCGGCAATCTGATGAATTCAGAGATATTCGGCTATCCCACCACATTGCCGTGGGGATTCGAGTTCGTCCGTTCCCGCGAGTGGCACCAATTATACGAGGGGCTTCCCTGTCATCCCACCCAAATCTATGAAATGATATACTGCCTCGTGGCCGGGGTTACTGCTTGGGTGATGTATCACAAATATCACTTGCAGAATCGTGTAGGACTGATAACGGGCGTATCTTTGCTCATCTTCTTCGGTTCGCGCTTTGCCTTGGAGTTCATGAAGAATCCGCAAGTGGCCGAAGAGGCCAATATGGCTCTGAATATCGGGCAGTTGCTCAGTCTGCCGCTTATCTTGCTGGGGGTGTATCTTATCTGGAAAAGCCGTACGGCAAGGGTATAAAGGGGCAGGGCTTTTCTAATGCGGAATATGATGCTTTAATAATTTTATTTCACCCTTTAAAAAATAAATATTAAAGGGTGAAATAATTTTTTTAAAGGGTGAAATCACCGGCTTCATAGGATGAAATTTTTCTGTAGGAATCCCTTATTGATTTTTATGCCTATTGGCACGTCTCTTGCGGATGTCTGCTTTCATTTTGGCCGAACCGGAACCATGCAGTCCCGTGATGTAGGTCTTCTTCTTGGCCTTGGTCTTCACTTTTTCTTCTTTCTTCGCGCCCGACGGCTTTCCGCCGCGAAACACGATACCTTCGGTCATTGCTTTTTCTATATCCATTGCTTTATTCTTGTTTAGGTGTTAAATTGGGTTTTACGATTACTCCGTTGCCTGTCTTGGTGCAGATTATTTCTTCTCTGCGCAAGGTGCAGTCCTTCATGTTGAATATGATGTTGGGATTAAAGTGCTGGCCGTCCACGCGAAACTCTAAGTGCAAGTGCTCGGTAGTGGCACGTCCGGTGCGTCCTGTCAGGGCTATGGCATCTCCTGCTTTCACCACATCGCCCGGCTTTACCAGGTTCTTGGAGTTATGACCATACACACTTTCCAGCCCGTTGTCGTGGCGCACCACCACTACATTGCCGTATGCGGCGTATGCCTTAGCCATGCGCACTACTCCATGGAAAGCGCAACGGATGGTATCGTTGGCTTTTGTCTTGATGTCCGTTCCGCTATGTCCGCGGCGGGTACCGTATGCCGAAATCATTTTGCCACCGGGCAGCGGGAAGCAGTATTCTCCTTCCTTCAGACTGTCCAGATGGATGGAGAAACTCTTGCGCCCGTCGAAAAGTCCCGGAGTTTTTACGCGGACGTGGTTGATTTCCATCGTGCTGAAAGAAGTCTTGGCAGGTTCGCCCGCCCGTGCCGACAGGACGAACAGGCATAATAGCAACAATAGTGGTGTACGTTTCATATTCCTTTAAAAATAAATGAGTTCTTCGTCTTGGGCTTCTGCAAATTCTTTCAGAAGTTCCAGCATATATTGGGCGGCTTCCTGCAAGCCTTCCTTGCCGCTATATCCATTGATGATGGCAAGCAAGTGGGTGGAATCAAGTTCCAGTTTGGTACGTTCGTTGTCGCTGGTGGGGGTGCCTATGCCTCCCATAGCATCCCGATAAACGGGCATGCCTTCAATATTGAGCGGTCCGCGGCCAATGCCTTCGTAGGGTTCGTCGGCTTTGCCAATGCCCAATACAAGGCGGTCTCCTTGAATCTTGTCGGCATCAAAGCCTCCGATGGAGTAGCCCGAACGGATAGATACAAGGTTTATCAAATCAACCAGTGTGTCTATCTGATAGAGGGGAATACCCCGAAGGATTCTGCGGCAAAGTGCTTCGGACGAAGGACGGTAGCGGCTGGGGTCTTTCCCGCATCGTTTGTAGGCTTCGCGGGTGGCACGGATGGACGGCATGTCTTTGATGGAGTCCGTGGTATAGGTTTCACGGAATTGCCGGGTGAGTTCGTCTATCCTGTCCCACAGGGGCTTGCTGTAGGCAGAGTTCTTCACCGTGGCACTGATGGCTATGCCGGCGAATTGCGGACAGGCTTTTCTTATTTCTTCCGATACTTCTATCTTCATTTTGTTCTGTTATTATGGTGTTTTGTTTTCTTTATGAGTATGTAACATGATGCCGGACAGGATTCTTCCCGAACGGATGCCTTGACGGCGGGCAGAAAAGAAGTCCTGGTTGTTGGTGTATGTGCAGATGCCTGCCACTTCTATATGGGTGGGCTCTACGTTGTGGGCCAGCAGTTGCAAGCGGTTGGCTTCCCATAAGTCGATGTGCCACTTGTCTTGCCTGCGGGCGATGGCCTCCATGGGGAAACCGGCTTGGCAAAATGCTTCGTACACCTCGTCGCCCACTTCGAAGGCTTCTTGTGAGATACCGGGACCTATGCAGGCAGTGATGTCTTGTCCTTCCGTACCATATTGCCGCGCCATGACGGAGAGCGTATGTTCCACGATGCGTGCCACTGTCCCTCGCCATCCGGCATGAATGGCAGCTACGACCTGCCTCTTCCGGTCATAAAGCAACACGGGTATGCAGTCGGCAGTGGAAATACACAGGCAGTAGCCGGGCATATCGGTCACCAGTGCGTCCACACCTTCCAGCAAGGCGGTACGCTCTTCCTTGCTTTCCTTTATATATGTATTGTCTATCACTCTTACAGTCACTCCGTGTGTCTGATGGGGCACGACCAGTTCGACGGGACGTTCAGATAGCAGCGAGCAAAGCAGCTCCCTGTTGTGAACCACGTCTTCGGGATTGTCTCCGCAATAGTGGTTACAGTTGAAGGAAGCATACGTGCCTTGGCTGTAGCCGCCGTGACGCTGGGTGGAAAAACAAGAAATGTTGGGGTATGCCTTCATCAGTTCATATCCCAACATTCTGTTATCTGATACCGTAGGCTTCATGATTGTTCTTCTTCGTCGTCCCAATCTTCTTCATACTCATACTCAAAGTCCTCCTCGTCGGAGTCATCTTCGTATTCGTATTCAAATTCTTCGTCTTCGCCCATAGCCTTCAGCTCTTCTTGCAGCTTGGCTATGTCTTTAGCCCGATGAACGATGGTTTCTGTGCGGGCGCCTTCCAGTTTGTTGCTGTCGCGGTTCAACTCTGTCCACAGAATATCTTTCAGTTGCTGGATGCCCATTCCTGTGACAGAAGAGATGAAGATATGTGGGATATTGTCCGGCAATGTAGGTTCCAGCATTTCTATCAGTTCTTCGTCCAGCATGTCACTCTTGGTTATGGCGAGTACGCGCTGTTTGTCGAGCATCTCGGGATTGAAAGTGGCGAGTTCGTTCAGCAGTATCTCATACTCTTTGCGAATGTCGTCCGTATCGCCCGGTACCATGAAAAGCAGCAATGAGTTTCGCTCAATGTGGCGCAAGAAGCGCAAGCCCAATCCCTTGCCTTCGCTGGCTCCCTCTATGATGCCGGGTATGTCGGCCATCACAAACGATTTTCCTTCGCGGTAGGACACAATGCCTAAGTTGGGTTCCAGCGTGGTAAACGGATAGTTGGCTATTTTAGGACGTGCAGCCGATACGGTGGAAAGCAAGGTGGATTTCCCTGCATTGGGGAAACCTACCAGACCGACATCGGCCAGCAGCTTCAGTTCCAGAATCACCGTCAGCTCTTGCATGGGCTCGCCAGGCTGTGCAAAGCGCGGAGCCTGACGGGTGGCGGTGCGGAAGTGCCAGTTACCCAATCCGCCTCTTCCTCCTTTCAGCAAGATGACTTCCTGTTCGTGCTCGGTAATGTCGCAGATATATTCTCCGGTTTCAGCGTTATAGACCACTGTCCCGCAGGGCACTTCTATCACCTTGTCTTCTCCATCCTTGCCGAAGCTTTTGTTCTTCGAGCCGTTTCCTCCGTGTGTGGCGAATACGTGGCGGTCATATTTCAGGTGAAGCAATGTCCAATAGTTACGGTTACCGCGCAGAATGACATGGCCTCCTCTTCCGCCATCGCCGCCATCGGGGCCTCCATTGGGTACATACTTTTCACGACGCATGTGCGCAGAGCCTCGTCCGCCCTTGCCGGAGCGGCAATATATTTTCACATAATCAACAAAATTCGATTCAGCCATTCTTCTTTATAATTTATAGTTTTTCGATAGCAGCCACAATGTCGGCAAAGATACCTTCCATAGTGCCCAACCCGTGAATGTGCTGATACTTGTTCTCATTCTTGTACCAGTCAATCAGCGGAGCAGTTTGCGAATGATAGACTACCAGACGCTTCTTGATTGTCTCTTCATTGTCGTCGGCACGTCCTGATTCTTGTCCGCGCTTGAT
>JAUNIV010000148.1 GCA_030523385.1 Bacteroidales bacterium
GTCCGTTGGGCAGGCCGGCCATCAGTTTCGCTATGTCTTTGTCATTCTCCAACAACTTGATAGCCAGGAAGCGGGTGGAGTATTTGTATCGGATGTCGTCATTGCGGATGATGGCTTTCTTTATTTCTTCGATGCTGCGCTCCAGTTCGGGACCGTGATTGATGTGTATGTGTCTGATGTAGCGTTGCGGACGTATCTCTTCTTCGTCCTTGCCGAATTCATGGTCGGGCACATAGGTTTCGTGCCAGTTCTTCAAGTCGGCCAACACTTCGGGACGCATGGCTCCGTCGCGTGTCAGGAAGTCAGCTCCCTCATAAATGCCTATAATCACATGAAACAACTGCTCCACTCCTGTCCCTTTCCGGGAAACGGTGGGCACCATCGGCACTCCTATCAGCTGTCCCAACTTGACATGATCCAACTGGTTGCCGCTTTCCTGCAATTCATCATACATGTTCAGGGCAATGACCATGCGCACATTCATATCAATGAGCTGAGTGGTGAGGTAGAGGTTGCGCTCCAAGTTCGATGAATCCACCACATTGATGATGATGTCCGGTGTTTCCTCGATGATGTATTTGCGCACGTACAGTTCTTCGGGCGTATAGGCCGACAGCGAATAAGTGCCCGGCAAATCTACCAGCCGGAAATGATAACCTTGAAAATCGAAGAATCCTTCTTTGGCATCCACGGTCACGCCGCTATAGTTTCCCACATGCTCGTGGGCACCCGAAGCGATGTTGAAGAGCGAAGTCTTTCCGCAATTCGGATTGCCCACCAATGCCACATTGATGGTGCGCCGCTTGCCTTGTGCCAGTTCCATCAAGGTGGATTCGGGCACGGGAATGTCTTCGGTAATGGAACCGTGATAGGGAGCCTGGGCATTGCGTGCTTCTTGTTCGCTTACTACTTCTATCATATTAGCCTCCTGCCTGCGCAGCGAGATTTCATAACCCAGCAACTTATATTTTATGGGGTCTCTCAAAGGGGCGTTCAACACCACTTCCACAGTCTTTCCCTTGATAAAACCCATCTCTACGATACGTTTGCGGAAGCCTCCGTGGCCCAACACTTTGACGATGACGCCCTTTTCGCCTGTCTTTAATTCAGATAAACGCATGTTTTCATTCAATTTTTCGGCAAAGATAAATGATTGGTCAGAAGTATGCAACTATTTAGACCGCTTTTAAATAAAAGAGAAATGCCTTTAGTTGGGAAAGAACCGCTATCTTTGCTCCATGTTACACAGGAGAGTAAATAAATACATTGAGGAAAAGCACCTTTTCACCATGAGCGACAAGGTGCTGGTGGCACTGAGCGGAGGTGCCGATTCGGTGGCATTGCTGCGCATAGTGCTCGCATTGGGCTATCGTTGCGAAGCCGCACATTGTAATTTCCATTTGCGTGGCGATGAGTCCGACCGCGACGAGCAGTTTGTCCGCCGCCTTTGCGAGGAGCAGCATGTCGTGTTGCACGTTACCCATTTCGATACTCAAGGGTATGCCGCACGGCATCGCATGTCCATAGAGATGGCCGCCCGCGAGTTGCGCTACGAATGGTTCTGCCGGTTGCTGCAAGAAAGGTCGCTGCAAGTAGTGGCCGTGGCCCATCATAGGGACGACAGCGTAGAGACTTTCCTGCTCAATCTGATACGGGGTGCGGGAGTGAACGGTCTGAAAGGCATCCGCCCGCGCAACGGACAAGTGGTGCGCCCCTTGCTGGATATAAGCAGGCAGGACATACTGGAATACTTGCAGGCGATGGGTCAAGAGTATGTGACGGACAGCACCAACCTGCAAGACGAATACATGCGCAACAAAATCCGCCTGAATGTACTCCCTCTGCTGCGCGAACTGAATCCGTCGGTGAGCGAATGCATAGCCGAAACGGCCGCCCGCTTAGCCGATACGGCTACCTTATATAATATAGGTATAGAGGAAGGACGAAAACGGGTGATGGAAACGGAAAACATGATACATATATCACGCCTGCTGCAAGAACCCGCACCGGCTGCCCTGCTGTTCGAGATTCTGCATCCGTTGGGTTTCAACTCCGGACAGGTGAACGATGTGTGTCGCAGCCTGTCCGCCCAATCGGGCAAACGGTTTGCCTCTGCCGGTTGGGAAGTGTTGCGAGACAGGGAATACCTGCTAATACGGCAACGCAAAGAGGAAAGCCCCTCCATGTCCATGCCGCAGATAGAAATACAGATGCAGGAACTGACGTCCGATTTCATCATTCCGCGTTCCAAAGACACCGCCTGCTTAGATGCCGACAAACTGGTTCTGCCGCTGACCATCAGGCGGTGGCAACAGGGCGACAGCTTCATTCCTTTCGGCATGAAAGGGCGCAAGAATGTAAGCGATTATCTGACTGACCGCAAATTCTCGCTGTTTCAAAAGGAAAAGCAATGCGTGGTCTGTTCGGAAGAACGGATTGTATGGTTGGCCGGCGAACGGATTGACGACCGCTATCGCGTCACGGAGAAAACAAAACGGATAGCCATCGTCCGGCTGAAAGCTTTTTCTTGACTTTCCCTATCCGATACCGACCAATGGGAAGCGAAGAATTGGTATCATTTTATATTGAAAACACATATTATACCAAAAAAAACTATTAAATTTGCAGGTCATTTTAGAAATACATAAAAAATACCATATATGAATATATCTTATAATTGGCTGAAAGAATACGTCAATTTCGATCTGACACCCGAAGAAGTGGCGGCTGCGCTTACTTCCATCGGGCTGGAAACCGGAAGCGTGGAAGAAGTCCAGACCATCAAAGGCGGACTGGAGGGTATCGTCATCGGCGAAGTGCTGACCTGTGAGCCTCATCCCAACTCCGACCACATGCATGTGACTACCGTCAACTTGGGACAAGGCGAACCGGTGCAGATAGTATGCGGCGCACCCAATGTGGCAGCCGGACAGAAAGTGGTAGTGGCCACACTGGGCACCAAACTCTATGACGGCGAAGAATGTTTCACCATCAAGAAGTCCAAATTGCGCGGCATAGAGTCGAACGGCATGATTTGTGCCGAAGATGAAATAGGCATCGGCACCAGCCACGACGGCATCATCGTGTTGCCTCAAGATGCCGTACCGGGAACTCCCGCTAAGGATTATTACAACGTAAAGAGCGATTATGTGCTTGAGGTGGACATCACCCCCAACCACGCAGACGCCTGTTCACACTATGGCGTGGCACGTGATTTTTATGCTTACCTGATACAAAACGGCAAACAGGCCACACTGAAACGCCCGTCGGTGGATTCCTTCAAGGTGGATAATCACGATATGGACATTGCCATCGAGGTAGAAAACACACAGGCCTGTCCGCGTTATGCCGGAGTGGCCATCAAGGGTGTCAAGGTGAAAGAAAGCCCCGAATGGTTGCAGAACAAGCTGCGTACCATCGGACTGCGACCCATCAACAACATCGTGGACATCACTAACTACATTCTCCACGCATACGGACAACCCCTGCACTGCTTCGATGCCGACAAGATAAAAGGAGGCAAGATTGTGGTAAAGACCGTGCCCGAAGGAACAAAGTTTGTGACACTGGACGAGGTGGAACGCACCTTGTCAGACAAGGACCTGATGATTTGCAATGCCGAAGAACCCATGTGTATCGCCGGCGTATTTGGCGGACTGGATTCGGGCACTACGGAACAGACCGTGGATGTATTCTTGGAAAGCGCTTACTTCAACCCCACCTGGGTGCGCAAGACAGCACGCCGCCACGGACTGAGCACCGACTCTTCATTCCGTTTTGAACGCGGTATCGACCCGAACGGAACCATCTATGCGCTGAAGGAAGCTGCACTGCTGGTGCAAGAGCTGGCAGGCGGAACCATTGCTTCCGAAATAAAAGACAACTATCCGCAACCCATTGCCGACTTCACCGTAGAGGTGAACTACGAAAGGATGTATGCGCTGATAGGAAAGAACATTCCGGCTGACACCATCAAGAGCATCGTCACCAGCCTCGAAATGAAGATTGCAACCGAAACTCCGGAAGGCATGACATTGCAAGTACCTCCCTATCGGGTGGACGTGCAGCGCGAATGTGATGTGGTGGAAGATGTCCTCCGCATCTACGGATATAACAACGTGGAAATACCTACGAGCCTGAAATCCAGCCTGACCACTAAGGGAGAAGTGGATTACTCGCACAAGTTGCAGAACCTGATATCAGAGCAATTAGTGGGATGCGGCTTCAATGAAATACTGAACAACTCACTGACTGCCGCCAAATATTATGCCGAACTGGAAACCTATAAGAACGAGAATCTGGTTTACCTGATGAACCCGCTGAGCAGCGACCTGAACGTCATGCGTCAGACACTGTTGTTCGGTGGACTGGAAAGCATCCGCCGCAATGCCAACCGCAAGAATGCCGATCTGAAGTTCTTTGAATTCGGAAACTGCTACTACTTCCATGCCGAAAAGAAGAATCCCGAAAAGGTGCTCGCCGCCTACTCCGAAGAATATCACCTGGGATTATGGCTCACAGGCAAGCGCGTCAGCAACTCATGGGCACACGCCGACGAGGATAGCAGCATCTACGAACTGAAGGCATACGTGCTGAATATATTTACCCGCTTGGGACTGAACTTCGGCACTGTAGTGTTCGGCAATCTGGCTAACGACATCTATTCCACCGCCATCAGCATACACACTCGCGGAGGAAAACTGCTGGCCACATTCGGCATCCTGACCAAAAAGATACAGAAAGCATTCGACATCGACAACGAAGTCTATTATGCCGAAATCAACTGGAAGGAACTGATGAAAGCCATCAAGTCATCGAAGGTGAACTTCAAGGAACTGTCCAAATATCCTGCCGTGAAGCGCGACTTGGCACTGCTGATAGACAAGAAGGTACAGTTTGCCGAAATCGAAAAGATAGCCTACGAAACGGAGCGCAAGCTGCTGAAAGCCGTAGAGCTGTTCGACGTGTATGAAGGCAAGAACCTGGAACCGGGAAAGAAGAGCTATGCCGTAAGTTTCCTGTTGCAGGACGAAAACGCCACGCTGAACGACAAGCAGATTGACAAGACCATGCAGAAACTGGTGAAGAATCTGGAAGACAAGCTGGGCGCCAAACTGAGATAAAGAACAATCATTAAATCATCATTAAAAAACATATACCAATGGGAAGAGCGTTTGAATATAGAAAAGCTACAAAATTGAAGAGATGGGGCCACATGGCCAAAACATTTACACGTCTGGGCAAACAGATTGCCATTGCCGTGAAAGCCGGCGGTCCGGAACCGGAAAACAACCCGACGCTGCGTGGTGTGATAGCTACCTGCAAGCGCGAGAACATGCCGAAGGACAACATCGAACGTGCCATCAAGAACGCAATGGGTAAAGACCAGAGCGACTACAAGGGAATGACTTACGAAGGATACGGTCCTCACGGAGTGGCAGTATTTGTCGATACGCTGACAGACAACACCACACGTACCGTGGCCGATGTACGTTCCGTATTCAATAAGTTTGGCGGAAACTTGGGAACTACCGGTTCATTGGCGTTCCTCTTCGACCACAAGTGCGTGTTCACTTTCAAGAAGAAAGAAGGCATCGACATGGAAGAACTGATTCTCGACCTGATTGACTACAACGTGGAAGACGAATTCGATGAAGACGAAGAAGAAGGCACAATCACCATCTATGGTGACCCGAAGAGCTATGCAGCCATCCAGAAGCATCTGGAAGAATGTGGTTTCGAAGAAGTGGGTGGTGACTTCACCTACATCCCCAACGACTTGAAGGACGTCACTCCGGAACAACGCGAGACCATTGACAAGATGGTAGAACGCCTGGAAGAGTTCGATGACGTGCAGACTGTTTATACAAACATGAAGCCGGCAGAAGAGTAAGACACTTAACCGTGTGTTGTCTTAAATAAAAAAAAAAGCGCGAAACCCGGGAAACGCAAGGATCCCGGGTTTCGTTTTTTATATCCTTCCCCAAAGCATACCAAGTATATTTCGATTTCTTCATTCTAATCCGCCCTTACGGCAATTAATGACTTGGATAGGATTTGACCCTTAAAATGAAAGAGCCATGAGAAGCCGTGAATTTGATAAAAGTTTTATTGGAAAATACATCCGTTTCCATCAAACTTTTTGTATCTTTGCGGCTACGACATGCCTATAAAGAGCATTTTAAATAATACTTCGCCAAAAAGCGCACAAAAAGCAAAAACATGTTGTATGGCATGTTTTTTTATTTGGCTGGTTTAAAAAAAGGCTCGATATTTGCATCGTTATCCTGAAAACAATCTTTTTACCTTAAAAAAAAACTAATACCTATTGAAAACTGAAAAATGGGGCTTTGTGAAAAGCTCCATTTTTTTTGTACCTTTGCGCCTGCACAAGGTTCTTGTAAACGATTGTCAAACCTCTAAAAAACAGGAAAAAAACTATGTTCTCTGGAATTG
>JAUNIV010000149.1 GCA_030523385.1 Bacteroidales bacterium
TCTCGCCCCCGACATTGAGTTCCACCGGCTTGCCGTCACGAACCTGCTGCTTCTGCTGCGTACCCAGCTCGATGTCGTGGATTTTCTCCATGTCTTTGAGTTTCTGCTCCAGCTTGATGTCCGTCACCCTGCGGTGGATGACCGATTGTGTTTCAGGATCGAGTTGCAGGTATTGCCGGGTCTTTTCCCCGTTCACATCCACGGCTTTCTGTACCACCTCGCCCTTTCTCAACCTGTCCGCCTCCTGTCCGGTCAGGCGAAGGACTTTGTTCCGTGCGGTTTCCAGTTCTGCCCTCACCGGATAAGCCATGAGCGCAGGATGCCCGTCCTTGTCGGCGGTCATCTGGAGTTTGAGGGGTAACGTGATCAAGTCACCGTTTCGGGCACTGATTGACACCTGCATGAGGGGTGTCACCTCACCGGAAACCAGCTTCTCCTTTACCTCCTGCGGCAGGCTGTCGGCTTTCTCGCGGTCGATGCCCAATACTGCCAATTTCTCGTAAGGCAGCCATTCTGTTTGATTTCTGTTGTTCATTTCCATTCGGGATTGTTGTTTGTGATAATTTTGCGGCAATGACCGCTTTGTCAGATACAAAATTATTCCTGCAGATACCCTTATACAGAAATGCACAACACTATTCTGATGATATTCATGATGGTTCTCGGGACTGTCAGAGCTTCGGCACAGTTCTACACGATTACCAAAGAATCGGGAATCAAGCCGTCCCAAGTGAAGGAAACGGCTGTTCCTGCTGATAATAAGGGGGTGACGGTGGTTGGTACGGCAAAGGAAGTTGCAAAAGATACGTTATCAACCTTATCAAAGAAACAGAACCACAATAGCCTAAAAGCCCGAAATAGTGACAATAGCGCATCCCTAAAAACGGAGAGCCGGAACAATTCTCTTCCTACGCTGACCATTCCAAACCTTTATGCGGAAATCCTACGGAACGGAATCCTATATCCGAAAGTGGTATTGGCGCAAGCCATCCTTGAAACCGGCTGGTTCCGTTCCTCGGTATGCCTTGACAAGCATAACCTGTTCGGGTTGACCAATCCACGGACGGGAAAGTATTACGAGTTTGAGCACTGGACGGAAAGTGTCCGGGCGTATTATACCAAGGTGCAGTACAAGTATAAGGGAGGGAACTATCTGCTGTGGCTAAGGGACATCAGGTATGCGGAAGACCCCGAATATATACGGTCTGTCATTCGTGTACTCAAACAACTATAAGGTTAAAATCAGATTTCGCATAAGAAAATCGCACAAAATTACCGCAGTTAGAAATATTTGCAGTAACTTTGTGTTATGTTATTAATACAAGTCTCATGCAAGATAAAGGAGCCATCATAAAAGCAAGGACCATGAAGCCGGCAGATTATCGTCGATTTCTAAATGAAATACATGTCAATGACAATTATGTAAAGATTAAAAATGGTCTTTATGCCTCATTTGACACGCTTGCCAACGACATGGTAGATATAGAAAAAATCATTCCTAATGGAATATTGTGTCTGTACTCAGCATGGCATTTCTATGGTATGACAACCCAAGTGCCCGATTCGTTCTACATAGCCATTGACCGGAACAGAAAAGTTAGACTCCCGTCCATGCCGGATATTACCCTTGTTTACCAAAGCGCGAATTTGCTAGAGCTAGGTATTGATATGGTAGATGTGGATGGTTTTACGATCCGTATTTACGACCGCGAGCGGTGTGTCTGCGATGCCGTCAAATATCGGAATAAAATAGGCATTGATGTCATGTCGGAAATCTTGAATGCCTATCTGAAACATGAAGGACGTAATCTTGACAAACTTTATAAATATGCTGCCGCCTTGCGGGTTCAGACCATTTTGAAACGTTATTTTGAAATTACCCTATGACTATTAAAAACATTGCACATTCACGGAAAGCAAAACTATTGCTTCTCTCAGAAAGGAACAACAAGAAATACCAACAGATGCTTGTCAGGTATTTCAACGAACGTTTTTTAGCCCGGCTATCAAAAAGCGCCTATCGTAGCCGATTCATCCTTAAAGGCGGGTCTTTGCTGTTTGCTTATGAAGAGTTTACTCCGCGCCCGACTTTGGATATAGATTTTATGGGAGATCGTATCAATAATGATGCGCAAGTCATTAAAGATGCGTTGTGGCTATTATAAATACGGAAGTTACGGAAGATGGAGTTATATTCCATCCGGAAACCATCCAGTCGGAACCAATAACAGTAGAAAAGAAATATCCGGGGACGAGAATCACATTTGATGTTTCACTCGACAGCATCCGTAAGACACTTACAATAGATGTCGGTTTTGGCGATGTCATTACACCGCATCCCATCGACATGGATTATCCGGTTATATTTGACGACTCGGATGAGATCAACCTTGTGGCATATTCTCTTGAAACGTTGGTTGCCGAGAAATTCCAAACCATGATAGACAGGTCTGTTACAAATAGCAGGATGAAAGATTTTTTTGATTTGTACAGAATTTTGTCTGTTCATCAATTTGACACGGATATTCTCCAAGAAGCAATAAACGCCACATTTACCAATAGAAATACGGCTTACTCACCAAACCATTCTTTATTTGAAGATGATTTCAAGCAAGACCGTGGTATGACGATGCAATGGAACAATTATCTCAAAAAGATGAAACTTCCGCAAGACAGGTCATTTGCAGAAGTGGTCGATTTCATTACCGGCAAGCTCAAACCTCATTGGGAAAAGTTGTCAACTAATGAAATTTGATAAAACCTTTTGAACGAATGTGCATCTGCCATCATAATCAAGGAATTACGAAGAAAAATTAACCTGCAAGTAGATAAGGCATAAATGCACCGGATAGAAAGCATAAAATCCATACTTGGCCGTACTTCCTTGTATGAATCCCCTTGTCCCATCATATAGCGATAACACGATTGCCGCCATTATAGCCCCGGCTATGCCGTAGTATATCATCAATGGAAGCAAAAACAGCAACAAAAGTGGCCGATGCTCTCGCATCATGTAGCATATCACTATCAGCGAGATTCCCCTCCATTCATAGTCTGTACCCAAACATGTAGCGAATATGGCAATCAAAGCCATCATGCAGAAGCAAACAAATTTCCTCTGATGGTACTTGTCAAAGATAGCCAGTGCTCCCATACCTAAAGCCAGCGTGAACATCACATTATGCGTTCCGTCAGCTCCATTCAATAAAAACCACGGTACTTCACTGGCAACCGCAAAACCAAGCAGTGTCAGGAAGTAGCACAACCTGTTCCGGCTATGCGCAAAACCCTCCGCTATCAGGAAAGCGAACACCGGGAAAGCGACACGCCCGAAACAGCGCATCGCCTCATACAAAGCTGTTCCGTGTTCCAACAGGTAGTAAGCCGAATGGTCAGCCAGCATCGAAACAAGGGCAATGACCTTCAATGCGCTGCCACTTAATCCGGAAAATGAATACCCTGCTTTATTCGCAGAAGTCAGGCTGTCCATTATCTTGCGTTTTTAAGACATTCCGAGCAACTCATTGACCATATCCTCCACCTCCTGATTGACCCTTTTGAAATTCCGGTTCAACATGATTTCCTTCTCCCGGTCATTCTTGAACTCATAGATTTTGGGCAGGGCTACATAGTGCTCTTCCTCCATTTTAATCTTTTTCATGTCGAAGTGGGTCTTGCAGAAATACTTCGTGGTCTTGAACTCCTCCGACTGCTCGATGTCGAAGCTGTCCAGCATCTTGTCATCGGTAGCAGTAAAATCACGCGCCGCCTGACCTGCCAGCCACCCCGTAGCCATATCCGCTATTTTGGCAGCTGGAACAAGGTAGTCCATCTTCTCGGAGATTGTGGTAGATACCTTCTGGTCGTTGATGGAGATGGAGCGTGAAGTCTGTTTCGCCTTGCCGAACACGTCATTCTGTGCCCACTCCAACGTTTCCTTGTTACGAGCTGCACCCATGAAGATATTGCCACAGGTGGTGATAATCTTCTGCATGCCCACCTTGCCATAGTCCGCTTCCAACTGGGGAAGCTCCTGAAAGCCCAACGTCACGGCAACCTTGTTGGAACGTGCCGTACCAATCAGCCGGTCTATCTTGTGGAAGTACAGAGTGGGTAGTTCGTCCACGATGATACTTACCGGGATATTCCCCTTGGAGTTCACTCTTGTAATCAACCGGTTCAATACCAGAGCGTTCAGCGAACCGATGACCTGTTCCTTTTCCGGGTCGTTGGCGATGACCAGATAACTCGGATGGTCTTTGTCGGAAATCTTCAGGTCGAAGTCGTCCCCGGTGAACACCCAATAGGCTTCAGGGGAAACCAGCCGTGCCGCATTGACACGGAGCGTACCCACCATACCTTCCAACTGGTCATTCGCCTTGTTTTCAAAAGCACTCTTGAACGGAGCCATTAGCGAGGCAATCTTATCATCCTGCATCAGAATGTTGAACACCTGGTCATAAGACCTACCTAAGAAGGAAAGCACATGGGGCATATCGGAGAACTCACCCGTGATGGTGTCCGGCTCCACCTCGTTGCCCATCCCATCCTCATACCAGCAGCGTTCAATCCGTATCTTCTTCCCGGTTCTGTCCGTATAGCAAAAGCCGTTCAAGTCCACGAACATCCTATCCTCGTCCGTAGATACATCATTCCCTTTCTCATCCACGAAGTCCAGCACCACGTTCCCGTCCTTGTCTATGGCGTTGAAGTCATCCCAGTTCCGAATGACAATCTCCAGTTTCTTTCCCTCCAGTGATATGTAGCGTTTCAACTTCTTCCCGTTCCTGAACCCGACCGGGTGGAAATTGACGAAGAAATAAATGATAGCTGCCAGGAAATTCTCCGCCGAGTTGGTGAAGAACGCTTCCGAACCGCCTTTCTTCTCGCCACCTCCCTTATTCAAGGATGCCAGCAAGGTAGCGGCAGTTTCCGATGCCGCCGCCAAGTCGGGGATATACTTCCGTTGGATAGGATTGATGCGGTCTGAATACTCCACATCCGTAAAGTTGATGGTACGGAAGCCACAATTGATGGGAAGTCTTCCGGCTTTTCGATTCTTACAGAACTGGTAGAACAGCGTCTTTGCCAACGTGGGGTACTTAAAATCGTACACCATCATGGCAAAACCCTTAGCGGAATGCTGCCGGATGAAAGGATCTATGATACCGAAAGACTTGCCCGACCCCGGTGTACCGAGTACGATAGTACCACGGAACGGGTTGATGATGTTGATCCACCCCTTGTGCATCTTCCTTTTCCAATAGTATATCATCGGTATGTTCACCGAGTAGTCGTTATTGGCAAGCACCTCCGACTGTTGGAAGGACTCGTTCTCGAAGTTGAAACGGTCTTCGCCCACCTTGTAGTTGTAATACTTGGCTATGGCATCCAATCCCTGATGCACCAGCATGGTGCCCACCACCGAACAGACAGCGTACAGAATCCTGTTCGCCGGGAATCCCATCCAGCTCATGCCAAACTCCATCCCGTGAAATAAGAAACAAAGTCCGACAAGGGTCAGTCCTGACAGTATTGGATAGACCACCATTGTCTTCACATTGAACTTCAAGGCTTTCTTCGCCTTTGTCCCTATACAGACAATGCAGATACAGACCAGTTCCGCCACCTTGCAGCCGGAAACGGAATTGAACACCTTGAACCGTCCGAGCAGGTCAAGGACAAACTGTGTCACCCGGTTGTCCGCCGTAATCGGCAAATTCATCACGATTTCCAATATGAGGAAAATGTAAATGCAACTACGGAAGTAGTTATACATCTGCTGCTGTTCCCTTGTCTCTTCAAATGCCATACGCTACTTTTTATCGTTTAAACTCCGTTTGAATACTGTTTGAATGCCCTTAGAATGGAATCTTCACACCTATCAGCAACCCGTTTCGGAAAGTGTCGCCATGAATGAAGTTCACGTTGTTCTTCTGGATAAGGGCGAACTCCCAACCGTTCCGGAACACATAGTTGTATTCAAAGCCTGCCTCCATTCCAAGAAAGAACTTCCGCCGTACAGCCCCGAACTGGGGACCGAAACGGAAACGTAGCATCCCGTTCTTGTAGCGGACAAGGCGGTGTTTGTACACCAATCCGCCATCCCAATAATAGCCTTTCCAGAAACGGTCGCTCACCGGTGTCTGCCAATGGTCACCAATCTCACCGAATACCTCCACGGCGTTTCCGTAAGAAAGCGGATGCTCGTAACCCAGCGTGGCGTTTAACGTGGAGGGGAACAGGAAACCGGCGTTCATCGTCAGCTTGCCGTCCTGTGCGGATGCGCCTATCGAAGCAAACGCACACAATAGGATAAACAAAAACTTCTTCATGGCTTCGGAGTATAGTTGATGTAATAATGAGGATAATAGGGTGTCCCTTTCAAGATGTCCGAATCAAAGCCGTCCGCATGGAGGATGTCCTCGTATTC
>JAUNIV010000150.1 GCA_030523385.1 Bacteroidales bacterium
CTCAAGTCAGTGTATTCAGCGGCTTTAATCAGCCGAAAGACATCAGCATGAGCGAACGGTATGAAGCATTGTGCGGCATTACACAAGAAGAGCTGGAAAGCTATTTCTCCGAACCGATTGTACGATTGGCAAAGAAATACAAGGAAACCACGGAAGCCATGCTCCAACATCTGAAACGTCAATACGACGGCTATCATTTCAGTACGGAGATGACAGACATATATAATCCTTTCAGCATACTCAATGCCTTCGACAACAATCATATCCGCGATTATTGGTTTGCTACAGGCACTCCTACTTATCTGATTCGCCTGTTGCAGCATAGCAACGAACAGATGAATGACTTGACAGGGAGATATTACGATCCGTCCATGTTTGTGGATTACAAGGCCGATGTAGAGCAGCCCTTACCGATGATTTATCAGAGCGGGTATCTCACAATCAAGGCATACGACATGATGGCAGACAGCTATTTGCTGGACTTCCCCAACAATGAAGTGCGCAAAGGTTTTCTGTCCCTTTTGAGTACCAGTTATTTGAAGCCTAAGAGATGGGACGTTTCCAGTTGGATACTGGAAGCCATGAGATTACTCCGCCAGGGAGATACCTCCGAGTTCCGTACCTCGCTCACAGCTTTCCTTGCCAGCATCCCATACGATGCCCACGATTCATTGAAGGATTTGGAGATGACCGAAAAACATTTCCAATATACCTTCTATCTGCTTCTGCGCCTGATGGGTGTCTATTGTCTTGCTATCCGCTGCGAAGACCGTCAGAGCTTCGGACGGGTGGACTGCACATTAGAGATGGATGATTACGTCTATATCTTCGAGTTCAAACTGGATGGCACGGCACGAGAGGCAATGGAACAGATAGAAGCACGCGGATATACCAAACCCTACATCGGCGATAAGCGGAAAGTTATCTGCATCGGAATGAACTTCTCGTCCGAAACACGAACGGTGGAAGATTGGGAAGAAAAAAGTCTGTAGCATTTCTGCCTACAGACTCACAATCTCCTGCAAGATACTCACGGCAGTCTCTACCGTTTCCACGTTCTTCACTACCATACTGCGCTTGCCGTTCTGTTCCCTTAGGTTGCAGTAGCGTGGGTTCTTGCCCATATAGTCGATGACTTTGCCAAAGGCGGCACTTTGATAATAAGGGCTGTCGGGATTGCTGACAAAGAACAACACCATGCGGCCAGCCTTCAGCACCACTTTCTCCACGCCCAACCGTTTGGCCAATCTGCGCAAGGGGACAATACGTAACAGTTCTTGTCCTTCGGGCGGTATCTTGCCGAAACGGTCTTCCAACCGCGACTTGAAAGCAAGCACATCCTTATCCAGTTCCAATCCGTCCAACTCCCGATAAAGCAACATGCGCTCGCTGCTGCTGGGAATGTATTCATTGGGGAAGAGCAATTCCAAATCGCTCTCTACCTGACATTCATCGACAAATCCCTCGCCGCTTATCTTCTCCTCACCTGCTGCCTGCAACTCTTCGGCATAAAGGTCGGCAAACTCATCTTCTTTCAGTTCCTTCACGGCTTCGGCCAATATCTTCTGGTAAGTCTCATAACCCAAATCGGCAATGAATCCGCTCTGTTCGGCTCCCAACATATTGCCTGCCCCGCGAATGTCAAGGTCTTGCATGGCTATGTGGATGCCGCTGCCCAAATCGCTGAAGTTCTCGATGGCCTGCAACCGACGGCGAGCTTCGGGAGTAAGAGAAGAGAGCGGCGGTGCAAGCAGGTAGCAGAATGCTTTCTTGTTGCTACGCCCCACACGGCCGCGCATCTGATGCAGGTCGCTCAGGCCGAAGTTCTGTGCCTGGTTGATGATGATGGTATTGGCATTCGGGATGTCGATACCGCTTTCTATAATAGTAGTGGCCAGCAACACATCGTAGTCATAGTTCACAAAGTCGAAGATGATTTTCTCCAGCTTATCAGGATCCATCTGTCCGTGGCCTATGCAGACACGGCAGTCGGGTATGTTTCGCTTGATCAATGCTTCCAGTTCCACAAGGTTCTGGATGCGGTTGTTCACGAAGAACACTTGCCCGTTGCGGCTCATCTCGAAGTTGATGGCTTCGGTGATGATGTCTTCGTTGAATGTATGTACTTCGGTCTGTATGGGGTAACGGTTGGGAGGTGGTGTCTGGATGACAGACAAGTCCCTGGCTCCCATGAGCGAGAACTGCAAAGTTCGCGGAATGGGTGTGGCCGTCATGGTAAGGGTATCTACATTGACCTTGATTTGGCGGAGCTTCTCTTTCACACTCACTCCGAATTTCTGTTCCTCGTCGATGATAAGCAGACCCAAATCCTTAAACTTGATGCTCTTACCTATTATCTTATGCGTACCAATCAATACATTGACGGTGCCGTCGGCCAGTTCTTTGGTAATCCTTGAGGTGTCTTTGGCGGTACGGGCACGGCTCAGATAATCCACCTTGCAGGGGAAGCCTTTCAAGCGTTCGCTGAATGTCTGGAAGTGCTGATAGGCCAATACCGTGGTGGGCACCAGCACGGCCACCTGCTTGTTGTCTGTCACAGCCTTGAAGGCAGCGCGCACGGCCACTTCCGTCTTGCCGAAGCCCACATCGCCGCATATCAACCGGTCCATGGGGCGATCGCTCTCCATATCGTTCTTCACATCCTGAGTGGCTTTCAGCTGGTCGGGTGTATCTTCGTAGAGGAAGCTGGCTTCCAGCTCGTGTTGCATAAAACTGTCGGGACTGTAGCAGAAGCCCTTCTCCTGCCGGCGCCTTGAATAGAGTTTGATAAGGTCGCGGGCAATGTCCTTTATCTTGCTTTTGGTGCGCTCCTTCATCTTCTCCCACGCACCGGTGCCCAACTTGTTCAGTCGGGGTGTTTCGCCTTCCTTTCCTCTGTATTTGGAAATCTTGTGCAGCGAATGGATGGAAACAAACACCACATCGTCGTTCTGATAAACCAGTTTGATGACCTCCTGCGTGGTGTTGCCATTGGGTATGCGCACCAGTCCGGCGAATCGCCCTACACCGTGGTCTATGTGTACCACGAAATCTCCGGGTTCAAACTGGCTCAGTTCTTTCAAGGTCAATGCCACCTTGCCACTGCGTGCCTTGTCGCTGCGGAGATTGTATTTGTGGAAGCGGTCGAATATCTGATGGTCGGTGAAGAAACAGCTCTTCAGGGTGTGATCCGTAAAACCTTCGTGCAGGGTCTTGTTGACAGGCGTAAAGACGATATGTTCTCCCCTTTCCTCGAAGATGTCCTTCAAGCGTTTGGCCTGCTTTTCGCTGTCCGTACATATATATATGGTATATCCTTTCTCCAGGAAATCGGTAAAGGCAGAGCTAACCAGTTCAAAGTTCTTATGGAAGATGGGCTGTGCCACGGTATCAAATGAAAGCGATACCTGCGGAGTGCCTGTGGGTTTGCTTCCAAACTCCATGCGCCTGAACTCCAATGCGCGGACAGTAAACTCCGAACCATCTATGATGGACGAAGGAGACAGGAATGCAGCTGCCGAAGGATCGGCCTCACGAGCGGCAATAGCCTGCGGAGAGACGGCCTCATCATGCGTTTTCTGTATGCTTTCTCTTATCCACAGGAAGTCTTTCATGCAGAGCACCGTGTTTTCCGGCGAAAGAAATTCGAGAAAAGAGATGTGCTTTCTTCCGACACCTTCTTTGGTGCTTTCATTCAGTTCCGGCACGATGGCAATGCTCTCCTTCTTCTCTTTCGAGAGCTGCGTCTCCACTTCGAAGGTGCGGATGCTATCTACCTCGTTGCCGAAGAAATCAATGCGATAGGGATATTCGGAAGCAAAGGAAAACACGTCGATGATGCTTCCACGCACTGCATACTGGCCGGGTTCATAGACATAATCCACATGCTCGAAGCCATATCCGGTAAGCACTTCGGCAATGAATTCGGTATCCACCTGT
This sequence comes from Bacteroidales bacterium, assembly GCA_030523385.1. Lineage (GTDB taxonomy): Bacteria > Bacteroidota > Bacteroidia > Bacteroidales > Bacteroidaceae > Phocaeicola. The sequence goes on from JAUNIV010000150.1 coordinate 3,940, forward strand.
TCGCCCACTGTCAGCTTCAGCGTCTTGTCCGTCAGCTCTTCTTGCGACACCACTTTCTCTGCCAACGCTTCGGGATAAGTGACCACGCACAAAGCCTCGCCTTTCTGCAGGCGGCTCAGCACTTCGGTGCGAAGTATCTCGTTGGCAGCATCGCGCTGTCCGTACTTGATGGCACGGCGATAGGACGAAGGAAAGAAAAGGATATTCCCATCACCATTCACCTGCGTAAGGTCATGATAAAAATAACCTGCCTCTTCCAAATCGTTCAGCACAAAGACGAAAGTCCGCTTGTTCTCCTTCAGGAAAGCAGAGATGAACAAGGGTGCCGCCGAAGCATGCAGTCCCGACAGAAAGATGGTCCGCACCGAAGCATCTTCCCATAATGCCGCCAATCCTGCCGAATTGGGATGAGCGGCATAAATACGCTGTAATTCCGAAATTTCCATGTTATCTTTTAAAGTGCCGACAAATATACAACAAAAATCTGAGAATGAGAGAAAATACATTTCCGGTTTCGGATATTATTCGCAGCAAGGACTAACTTATATGTGTAACATAACTCGTTGGCGGAATTAAAAATAATATTTGCATTCACCGTTCATCGACCGCCGAACGGTGCGAGAAGATAACCTCAGAGGCGCATGAAGATAACTTCATCGACCGTTCAGCGGTCGCTGAACGGTGAAAGGAGTTTGTTACATAGCTATCTTATAAACTGTGAATGGATTTTTATATCGCAAACTATTTATTGAACAATTCGAAAGTGAACTTAAAGCCGACTGTATCAAACTGTCCGCTGATGCTGCTCATGAAAATACCCACATCGAAAACATGAGTACCGATGCCATAGCCCACCTCCACATACGGATTGAGGTGGGGCATGAACAATATGCCGCCATACAGGCGTTCCTGCTGTACCATTCCCAACCAGCGGTTCAGGGGCCTCAGCAGAATGAATGGTGATTCATAAGTGACATTGGCTCGCCAATATTGGCGGGAAGCATTATACCAACGCCCGTCCAATAATTGGAACGTGCCGCCTATGTCATCATTCCATCCTTCGGGAAGATTGCGGCGGGCAAAATTGGCAAAGTCCACAAAATACATGTCTTCCTGTTTGGTAAACATACCCCCTCCTACCCGATAGCCGATGCTGCGGATACTGCCCAACTTGAGGTTCTGCTGCACATCAAATTCCCAACGCTCATGGGCGCCCGTACTGCCAAATACTCCCTTGATGCCCCGTTCGTAGTCCAGCATGAAGGTGGGCATTTTGGAGCCGACATTCATCTTGCGCCGCCCGTTCATGTAGTAATACATGCCGGGAGTCCATTCTATGCGGATGCGGGGGGCAAAGCTGTTATATTCCGACTTGACGCGCGACAACCCATCCTGAACGCGCACAGGCAGCAAATCGAGTCGAGGCTTGTCCATCAGGTAACGCCAATGCACGGACACGCCAGCCTTGATGTGCAGCCCGTTCACCATCTCTATGTTATGGAAGAGATTCAGATACACGTCCTTGAAGTAGTCCAGTTCCACATCGTCAAAGTTGAACGTACTGTCGGGCAGTTGTTTCAACTGGTCCAGCACCACACTGCTGTAGATGCGGTTTCCGTTACCTACGTTCACCTCGAAGCTCGCCTGTTTCTCCGGCCAATATTGCCAGTCGGCATCCGCTTTGACATAAAGTTCCTTGTGGGTGAAATTATAACCTATCTGCGGCGTGATTCTGAGCACACGGCCGTCTTTCGACAACCGGCTGTACTTGAATTTCTGCTTGTAGGATATACCCCGGCTATGGCTATAGTCCAGCAAAACCGGATTGATGAGCGGCGAGCAACGCACGCTTCCCATATTGGAGAGATTCAAATTGTAGCTGCTTATCAGCATATCGCCCAATTCGCCCCAAAATTCCAACTTCTCTTTCTTCTTTTTCTTCGGAGCATGGAGGAGCGTGTCATGACGCATGTCGTAGCTCCGGTAAATGCTGTCTTCCTGTCCGGTCAGGAGGATGGGGCGCAATTCATTGAACTTCTCTTTGTCCGTTATCAGTTGGGCCGAATCACAGGTAAGCCTGTAAGATTCCGTCAGGTCGTGGTGGTGCTTCTTTTGGGAACTCCGACGGGCCATGCCTTCATAGAGTTTTATTTCACTATACTTCATCCAGGCCGAACAATCCATTTCCAAATGATTACCCATGAATTTAAATACAAGATTCAAATCGAATTGTGCAGGCAGGAATTCCTCATCGCCTTCCTCGCCCATCCTGACGTGAGCCTTGAAACGGATTACGTCGTACACTCCTTCTATATAAAGCTCGCGGATGGTCCACACCTGGTCGCTCACCCACATGTATCCCTGCACCAACTGAGTGCCACGGAACTTTGGTATAATCAAGATTTTATAGCGCTGGCAATCGGCGGAACCCGCTACGGAATCGAGCAAATAGGTGTAATATTTGGCCGAACGTTTGTCCAACGGGGAAA
>JAUNIV010000151.1 GCA_030523385.1 Bacteroidales bacterium
AAACAGAATTGTAACATCTGTTTCATCGGATAGTAACAAAAAGGTCTTATCTTTGTCGCCGACAAAAAAGAAAAAAGGAAATGAATGATTATCGCATTTTAGTGGTGGACGACGAGGAAGACCTTTGTGAAATCCTCCAATTCAATTTAGAGAACGAAGGCTACACGGTGGATACGGCTAATTCGGCCGAAGAAGCCCTGAAAATGGATTTGTCTAAGTACGACCTGTTGTTGCTTGACGTGATGATGGGAGAAATCTCCGGTTTCAAGATGGCAAACATGATGAAAAAGAACAAGGCGACAGCCGATATTCCCATCATCTTCATCACTGCCAAAGACACGGAGAATGATACCGTGACGGGATTCAATTTGGGAGCCGACGACTACATCTCCAAACCCTTTTCGCTGCGCGAAGTCATGGCGAGAGTGAAAGCCGTGTTGCGACGCACCCACTCCCCTCACGAGCAGGCAGAAGCCACGCAGCTTCAATACAAGGGACTGATATTGGACCTCACGAAAAAGAAAGTAAGCATAGACGGCGCGGAAGTGGCACTGACCAAAAAGGAGTTCGAGATTCTCTTGCTGCTCTTGCAAAACACGGGCCGCGTGTTTTCGCGCGAAGACATTCTGAACAAAGTATGGCAGGAAGAGGTCTATGTGCTCGACCGCACGATTGATGTCAATATCACCCGCCTGCGCAAGAAGATAGGCGCTTACGGCAAGTGCATCGTCACCCGTTTGGGCTACGGATATTGTTTTGAAGCCGAATAACTGTCACGAAAACCTGTCACCACCATGACTATACAACTGTCCAATCATGTACTTTCGTTCAGCAGGAAACTGTTTCTCTCAGTCGTTACATTGTTTCTTGTCTTCTCTGCCTGCTTCATGGCCTTTCAGTATCACAGGGAGAAGGAATACAAGATAGAGGTGCTGAATACGCAACTGCAAGACTACAACGACCGCCTGCACGAGTTCCTGTTTGTCACAAACGTGCCCGATAGCGGCCTGCTGAGCAAGTATGTAAAAGAACATGCCATACCCGATTTGCGCGTCACGCTCATCCGCGACGACGGTACGGTGGTGTTCGACAACTTGCAGCAAGACTTGAACCATTTTGAGAACCACCGCAACCGGAGCGAGATAAAAGAAGCCATGACGCGCGGTAGCGGTTACTCCATCAACCGGGCATCCGAAAGTTTGGGAGGTGAATTCTTCTATTCTGCCAAATTTTATCCCGAAGCCGGATATATCATCCGTTCGGCACTGCCCTATAACGTCAGCCTCATCAGCCACCTAAAGGCCGACTCACACTATGTGTGGTTCACGCTCCTCGTCAGCCTGGTACTGATGTTCATCTTCTACCGTTTCACACATAAGTTGGGCATGTCCATCACCCGCCTGCAACAGTTTGCCTTGAAGGCCGACCGCAACGAACCGATAGACACCGACATGCAAGGTGCATTCCCCAAAAATGAGTTGGGCGAAATATCACAACACATCATACAGATATACAAACGCCTGCACAAGACTAAGGAAGACCTTTATATCGAACGCGAGAAGCTTATCACGCACCTTCGCATTTCGCACGAAGGCTTAGGGGTATTCACCCATCGGAAAAAAGAAATACTGGTGAACAACCTGTTCACGCAGTATGTCAATTTCATATCCGACAAGAACCTGGCATCCACCGAAGAGGTATTCTCCGTGCCCGAACTGAAACCTGTGGCCAACTTCATCAACAGGAGCTTGCAAAGCGGCCCTACGGACGGCGAAGAAAGAAGGATGTCGCTTGACATTGATAAGAACGGGCGCATCTTTGCCATAGAGTGCATCATCTTTCAGGACGACAGCTTCGAAATTTCCATCAACGATGTCACTCAGGAAGAAGAACAGGCACGCCTCAAGAAGCAACTCACCCAAAACATCGCCCACGAGCTGAAGACTCCCGTGAGCAGCATACAAGGCTATCTGGAGACTATCATAAACAATCCCAATTTGCCCCGCGAACGAATGATGAGTTTCTTAGAAAGAAGCTATGCACAAAGCAATCGGCTGACACATCTGCTTCGAGACATCTCCGTACTGACCCGCATGGAGGAAGCCCCCGAAATGATGGAAACGGAAACGGTAAACTTATGCACCATCATGCAGAATATCCTGAACGAGGTGAACATGGAACTGGAAGAAAAACAGATAGAAGCACACAACCTGCTGCCCAAAGAACTGACCGTGCAGGGCAATGCCTCGCTGCTCTACTCCGTGTTCCGGAATCTCACAGACAATGCCATAGCCTACGCAGGCACGGGCATCACTATCACCGTGCGCTGCTTCCGCGAGGATCATCGTTTCTATTATTTCAGCTTCTCAGACACAGGTACGGGCGTTGCCCCCGAACACCTGAGTCGGCTGTTCGAACGGTTCTATCGCGTGGATAAAGGCCGCTCACGCAAATTGGGCGGCACAGGATTGGGACTTGCCATCGTAAAGAATGCCATCATCCTGCACGGCGGAAACATCTTTGCTAAAAACAACCCGCGTGGCGGACTGGAATTCATATTCACACTCAGTAAAGTCTGAAAATTCTTTCTCTCCGCATAAAAAAGCCACTGCCTACGATTGTTTTTCTAAATATAAACCGTATCTTTGCTTCTGCATCGGTTTGTTCGTCGCGGTTCCGGGGCGAACGATTAAAAGGGAATCAGGTGCGAATCCTGAACAGTCCCGCTGCTGTGTGTTTCATGCCAAACGCGTAAGCCAAAATGCCATTTGCCACTGGGCTGTCCGGCCCGGGAAGGTGTGCTTACAGCGGAAACAAGTCAGAAGACCTGCCTGTGCATCATCATGAATCTGAAGCTTTCGAGGAAAGAGCTTGGAACAGAACATAAGAGGGATGCAGCGAAAAAACATTTTCCCGCCATCCGCTATATCTTCGTTTCACTGTCCGGAAAAGAAAATCAGGTGAAAAAAAGTTTTTTACTAAAAGTAAACTCTGCCAAAGTTTATTTGTAATGCCGGCCTGATGCGAATCACGTCGGCATTTTGATTCTTGCCGCATTTGGGGTTTTATCTGTTTATACGTTGTATTTAGCAGAAAAAGAATTATCTTTGCCTGCGTAAATATTAACCCCTGATAATCATCAACCGAAAAAACATACATGGAACCAAAGAAAGCAAACGTAAAGAAAGGACATGCGCGCGTTGACATTGCCGATGCACTGCGCGGACTGGCAGTGATGGGCATTATCATACTGCACTCCATAGAACATTTCAATTTTTATTCATATCCCGACACGGCAGGACAAAGCCCGTGGCTCAACTTCACAGACAAGGCGATATGGGACGGATTATTTTTCATGTTCGGAGGAAAGGCATACGCCGTGTTTGCCCTGCTCTTCGGGTTCAGCTTCTTCATACAAGATGACAACCAGCGTATGAGGGGGCATGACTTCCGGTTGCGTTTCTGTTGGCGACTGGTACTGCTCTTCCTGATAGGAAACATCAATGCTTCTTTCTTCACGGGCGAAGTGCTGGTGCTTTACTCGTTAGTGGGATTCATCCTGCCTCTCACCTGTCGGCTGAAAGACAAATGGGTGTTCCTCCTTGCCTGTCTGCTACTTATCCAGCCGCTACCGCTCTATTACACCCTGCGGGCGGTGGCCGACCCATCGTTTGTCACGCCTGCCATCCCCACCCGCAGTTTCTGGGATGCTACTTTTGCCGTACAGAGCAATGGCACATTCTTCGAAACCGTGCGCGTAAACCTGTGGGAAGGTCAGTTGGCGAGCCTAGCGTGGGCGTGGGACCACGGACGGGTATTCCAAACAGCCGCGCTCTTCTTATTAGGTATGCTGGCAGGCAGGCGAGAGTTATTCCTCAAAAAGAACCTGTCCGTATGGGGTAAGATACTGGCCGGAGCACTTATCGCGTTCTTCCCGTTGTATGGATTGGGCAACATGCTGCCAAACTTCATAGAGAACACTTCCGTTCTCACTCCCTTGAAGCTGATAGTGACCTCGCTCTCCAACTTTGCGTTCATGCTTACCCTTGTGTCGGGCGTGATGTTTGCATTTTATTGCACCAAGCTGCACAAGCCGCTCATGAAGTTTACATCCTACGGCAAGATGAGCCTGACCAACTACATCACACAAAGCATCATCGGCTCACTGATGTACTACAACTGGGGACTGGCTCTGCACACCCGTTTCGGCATCACCGCCAGCTGTGTGGCAGGTATTGTGTTCTTTATCCTGCAATTCGCCTTCTGCCGCTGGTGGATGAAGCACCACACGCACGGACCGATGGAGTATTTGTGGAAACGTGCCACATGGCTGAAGTAAAAACATTCCAAGAAAAATTCGATTATGTATAAAGATATCATCCGATTACTGGACAACTACCGGCTGAAAGAAGCACTGACGCAAATGACTGTGTATGCCGGACGCACTGCCGACTGGCAGCTGAAAAACGAGATAGAGACCCTGCATACCTCTTATCACCTGATGCTTCAATATGCATCGCAAGGCATGAAAGACCCGAATAAGAAAAAGATGTATCGGGAAATGATACAGACGGCCTACGAACTGACAGACCGCACCCTGCGCACGCTGGAAGCCGCCGACGGGCAAGGGACGTATTATGACATCATCCGTACATTCGCTGTCCGGCCTCCCCACACGCTGTCCGAATTGCAAATGCAACTGGAGACCTACACGGAAGACATAGCCACGGCTCCCGCCCTCTACTTCGATGAGAGGGAAAGGGAAACCCAAATGGACGCCATGCGGAAGACGCACACGGAGGCGATAGACGAGCTGTTCGACAAGATATGGACTTCTGCACAATGGAGCGAAGCCGAACTGAAAGAGGCTATCGGCATGACCGAATCCGTAATGATAGCTTCGCCAGACATAGCCGTCATGGTAAGTGCCGTCACCATGAGCCTGCTACACACCTTCGACGCACGCAAGTTCACCTTTCTTATAAATACATATCGGCAGGGAGACACGCTGACCGGGCAACGTGCCCTGATAGGCATCGCCTTAGTGTGTTACTACCAACAGCAGCGCATCTTGCTCTACCCCTCGGCCACTGCGGCTTTAGACACCTTGTGCGAAGAGCCGCGCTTCATGGCCGAAATACACAGGGTGCAGATACAGCTGTTGCAATCGGCACGCGAAACCCAAAAGATAGACAAGAAGATGCGCGAAGAAATCATACCCGGCATGATGAAGAATCCCAAGCTGAAAAGACCCCGCATAGGCATGGAAGAAGCCGAAGACACGGAAGACAGCAACCCGGAATGGGAAGAATGGATAGACAAGTCGGGCATGGCCGACAAGCTGCGCGAACTGGGTGAAATGCAGATGGCCGGAGCCGATGTATATATGAGCACGTTCTCACAGCTGAAGAACTTCCCGTTCTTCCGGAAGGTGGCTCATTGGTTCTATCCTTTCGACTCGCAGCATCCCGATATAGCCCGGCTCTACAGCCAATATGACGAGAAGTCACTCTCCATACTGGACGTGCTGATGAAGTCGGACATATTTTGCAACTCCGACAAATATTCGTTCAGCCTCACACTCGCTGAACTGCCAGAAAGCCAAAGGCAACTCATGAAACAGCAATTGGGCATGCAGGCGGAACTGTCGGAAGAAGTGAAAGAACGATTCAGAGAAATAGCTAACAGCGAGGTGCGTGCCGAGTTTGTCACCCGGCAATATGTTCAAGACCTCTACCGGTTCTTCAAGCTCTGGATGAAGAGATACGAGATGCACGACATATTCCAAGACAAGCTCGACCTGTGGAACCTGCCTTCCTTAGCTCCGGCATTGCGCCACCAAGACTACATCTGCAAGCTGGCCGACTACCTGTTTGCCCACGACTATCTGGATGAAGCCGGTGCATTGTATAATTACTCATTAGAGAACTATACACCCAACCATGCGGAACTGTGGCAAAAGACCGGCTACATACTCCAAAAGAAGGGGGCATACGAAGAGGCTATCCGTCACTACATTCAAGCCGACCTGATAGACCCCGACAAAGAATGGAACAACCGGCACCTGGCCCAATGCTACAAAAAGGCAGGCAACTACGAAGAGGCGGTGAGATATTATAAAAAGGTGGAGCAAGTGCAGCCCGACAACCTGAACCTGTCGCTCCATATCGGCCAATGCCTGATAGAACTTGGTAAATATGACGAAGCACTGAGCTACTTCTTCAAAGTGGAATACTTGAGCGAAAAGCCGCAAAATGCACGCCGAGCCTTAGGCTGGTGTCTGTTTATTACCGGAAAGTATCAGGAAGCCCAAAAGTATTACGACAAGCTGACCGGCGAACCGCAACCCATCAGAGAAGACTGGATCAATGCCGGACACGTGTATTATCTTTTAGGCGAAACCCCTCGTGCCATCGAGTGTT
>JAUNIV010000152.1 GCA_030523385.1 Bacteroidales bacterium
AATAATCAATAATATATTAGGAATTTGCCTGTCTTTGGCGGTCTTTGCAGCTTGTTCGGATAAGGATGATGTGACAGGAGAAAAAGCATTGGGGCAGACAGGTGTATTGACTTTGAAAGTGGAAACCAACGCTAAGGTGAATGTAATAACGCCGGAAATAGGAACACGTGCAGAGTCGGGCAATGCAACGATTAACCAATTCCCGGTTGCCATTTATAAAGGTGATTCGATAGTGAAAAGTTATGAGTCTTATTCGGCTATGGATAATGAAGTAAGATTGCCGGTAGGAACTTATAAAGTTGTGGCACATTCTCCGGGAGAAATAGAAACCAAAATGAGTAAACCTTATTTTCAAGGAGAAGAAAATATAGATATAAAGAAGGACATTACTTCTTTGGCAACCGTTACTTGCAAGATGAAGAATATGCCTATTGTGTTGAACTTTGACCCGGCTTTTGTTAATGCGTTTGAAGATTGGACCGTTGTCATGGATGATGGACAAAACCATACCTTGACTTTGAGTAGAAGTGAAATGAATGATGGTCCTGTTTATTGGAATGTGGGTGATGGAACTAAAGAAATCAGAGTGAACATAAGAGCTACTACAGATGATGGAATGGTTGTTGTGAAATCTTATCGTTGTACAAAAAGCAGTGCTGAGGAAGATTATATAAGTGGATCGGAATATTTTGGTGCCGGTGATGGACTAACCATTAATTTCACACCGTTGAAGGAAGATGCTGTGCCAGGAGCAAGTATCGATATTACGGTAGATCTGAACTGGACAACAGCGGATGATGGTGATGATGATATAATAATTGAAGTCGAAAATACAAGTGGTAATGTAGATGGAAGTGGGGGAGATGATAACGATGATGATGACCCTATCGTAACTCCTCCTGTTACAGGAGATAAACCGTCTGTAGTTTTGCCAAGCAATTTTACTTATTCATTAAGTGGCACTCCGGCAAAGCCTGCAACAGCCAATGCGGTACTTAAAACTCCGGCAGGGCTGAAGAGCGCTATCGTGAAAATACAGACGGATAATGCAGGTTTCCAAGCAATATTGGAAGATACTAAATTTGATGAACTCGGTGCTTTGTTGAGTGGAGCTGAGATGATAAATAATAAAGCATTGGGAACTTTATTCGAATCTTTGGAATTAACGGAAAAGGACGGTAGCCTTAAAACTACTCCACAAGAAGGAGCGGAAGAATATGAATTCCCGATTCATGCTTTCTATACTTTCTTAGATTTGTTTACAGGAACACATTCTTTCACGATAACATTGACGGATGTAAATGGTGAGGATGCAACTGGAACTTTAACCATAACGATTACAGAATAAAATAATACGATGAGAAGAATAATATACATATTGGCATTCTTATTCCCCTTGCTTTACGCTTGCCAGGAGAACGAAGATTGGAATGACGGAGTGGATGAAGGATATATATCCTTGCAGATTGGAACTGATACATCTACGAGCGTAAATCGTGCAGCAGAAGATGTTTATGATGCTAAGGTCTTGACGGTACAGATATTGAAGGCAGATGGTAGTGTGCTTCAAACAATTTCGGATTGGGACAATGAAGAAACAAAGCGGTCTGTGAAGTTACCGGTTGGTACTTATTCTGTCAAAGCTTTTTCGGCAGGCTTTGATGGTAAAACGGCAGCTATGGATAAACCTTATTATGAGGGAGTCACCAATGATATTAAGGTGGCTAAAAATGCAGAAACTATAGCTAAAGTAACTTGCAAGTTGGCCAACGTGAAAGTGACTGTAAAATACGATGCTTCTTTTATGAAATCCTTTAAAAAAGCTTCGGTTATGATAGGTGGGCTTGCCGGCAGTACCGGTACGCTGAATTTTGTGATGGGAGAAACTACTCAGTCGGGTTATTTCCCAGTGAAAGACTTGTATTCTACAGTGGCAGTTACAAATCTGTCGGATATGACTCATAGCCAAACTGACACTATTAAGGGAGTTCAGGCACGTGACCATTATATCTTTACTTATAAGGTGGCAGATACAGGCAAGGGAAGTGTGAAGATTCAAGTGGATGAGTCCATCAGAATGTACACGTATGAGTTTGCTGTGCCTACCACTCCTACAACGACACTGCAAGTAACTGCTAATGCTTGGAGCAATTTTGCCAATTTGGAAGGTTCGGTTCTTTCTGCAGAAAAAGCTTTGGATCTTTCTTTGATGAAGCTTCAATACAAACTGAAAACTGCTACAGATTGGACTAATGCAGCAACAACTGTAGATGGAGAGATATGCAAAGCTACAGCGAAAGAACTTTCTCCTGCTACTGACTATCAGTGTCGCCTGAATTATAATGAGGGAGAATTTGTTAGTGAAGTGGTGGACTTTACGACAGAGAAACAAATGGATTTGGTCAATGGAAATATGGATGATTGGTATCAATCCGGTAAAACATGGTATCCGGCCAGTGAAGCATATTATAAAGAAAATGGAGGTTCTTTCTGGGATTCAAGTAATCCGGGTACAACAACGGGTGCAGGTGCTTTGGTGAATAAGAACCCTACTCAAGGTAATACAGAGACAGTTCATACAAATGGTGGACAATCGGCTGAATTAAGATCTCAATATGCATCTGCTTTTGGATTCGGTAAATTTGCAGCAGCCAGTTTGTACACAGGAAAGTTCAATAGTTTAGTGGGAACAAATGGTGCAAAGATAGACTTTGGTCAGCCTTTTACGTCCAGACCAACGGCTTTGCATGGATGGTTCCAATATTCTACCGGTGCTATGGATTATGTGGGTGGTAATACACCATCTGGTATAGTAGAAGGTACAACATTGGATGAATGTTCCATTTATATTGCTTTGACAACCCGAACTTATCAGGTTGATAATACAGATACAAGCACTTTTGTTGATTGGAATAATGACCCGGGAGTGGTGGCTTATGGTGAATTGCCTGCCAGTGAGTGTGTGGCAACCAATGGGCAGTGGAAAGAATTTACCGTACCTTTGGTATATCATAATTTAGAAACGCGCCCATCACATATCATCATCGTCATTTCATCCAGCAAGTATGGTGATTATTTTACGGGTAGTACGAAGAGTGTGATGTATGTGGACGATATGGAATTAATCTACGGTGATACTCCGCAAACCAAATAATAAAATGAATAATTAATCGGGAGGAAGCAGGTCTTCCTCTCCGATTACATTTATAATAGATATGATAACAAAAAAACAGACTCTGATCCTTCTATTCCTATTGGCAACCTTTTCCGTTGCCATGGCCCAGCGTCCGCAACGCATAGACCGCGGCATACGTGAATCTGTATTTATCCCAAAAGGGCAATGGATGGCAGGAGGAACCATCTCTTACTCCGAACATTCAGCCGACAATGTAAACATAACCGTATTGAAAGACATTGGGGCGGAAGGATATAATTTCAGCCTGAGTCCCTATGTGGGTTACTTTGTGCGAGACAACATAGCCGTCGGCTTGCGTTTGGCCTACAACCGCACATTGCTTGACGTGGACAACTTCAGTCTCAATTTGGGAGAAGATTTCAATATCAACATTGACGACCTCTATTATTTGGAACACAAATACGAGGCTTCGGGCTTCCTGCGTACATACATGCCCGTGGGCAACAGCAAGATATTCGGCTTGTTCAACGAATGCCGACTGACGTATGGCTACAGTGAGGGCAAGAACTCCACCGGTTCGGGTACTGAATATGACGGAACATACGCTACTGCCCACAACTTGCAGATAGGTATGGCACCGGGATTGACCGCCTTTATCACCAACACAGCTGCTGTGGAAGTGTCGGTAGGCGTAATGGGATTCAACTTCAAGTGGGTGGACCAGGTAACCAATCAGGTAGAGACCGGCAAAAGACGCAGCTCCTCCGGTAACTTCAAAATCAATCTCTTTTCTATTAACATAGGTATGACCTTCTATTTATAAGTTTCGCCGATGAAGAACAGTATAAAGAATATGTTGCTTGCCGCAGGCTGCACGCTTGTTTTGGCTTCGTGCTTGGAAAACGATATTCCTTATCCCATCGTGGAGGGAAGTATACAGTCTTTTGAAGTGGAAGGGCAACGGGCTGCCACGGAAGGAGGCAATGCACAAGCCACTATCAATAAAACCAACCGTACTATTTCCTTGTATGTGGATGATTCGGTCGATTTGTCTCGTCTGCGTGTTACCCGTCTCACGGTTTCCAACGATGCAGAGATTGTTCCTGATTCTACTGCATGCGCAGACTTTCATAGTTTCCCTACTACGGGTTTTGAGAGTATTCCCTCTTCGGCTAATACGCGGATAGACTTTACCCGTCCTGTGCAATTCACCGTGAAAACCTATCAAGACTATGTATGGACGGTGACTGTGCAGCAGATTTTGGATCGTGAGTTGGTTTTGGCTAATCAGACTAAAGACCCTGTGATAGATGTGGAAAGCCGTAAGGTGATTATCTATGTATCCAAAGATCAACCGCTCAACAGCATTCCGGTTATTACTTTCAATTTGGGAGGTGCTCATGGTACCGTAACCCCTGATCCTACCAAAACGACTACATTTGATTTCTCTTCTCCTGTGACTTTCTATGTGCGCAGAGGATGGGAAGAAGTGAGCTATGACTGGACAGTCTATGTTTTCCATGATACGGACTCATCTACAGATACTCAGGCATCCGTCTTTCCGATGGCTACCCGTGCCACTCTTTCGGGCAGCATACAGAGCGGAAAGACGCCTGTAGTGGAGTATCGTAAGCAGGGAGCATCTTCGTGGACCACGTTGTCGTCTTCGTCTGTCAGTGTGAAAGGAACTTCTTATACAGCCACCCTTACCGGACTTTCGGCGGGCACCACTTACCAGTATCGGGTAAGTGTGGATGGCAATGCCGCAGCGGAGCAGTCTTTCTCCACCGCTCCGGCATTGGCATTGGAGAACGGAAGTTTCGACGATTGGCATCAGGTGGATAAATTGTGGAATCCGTGGGCAGAAGGAGGCACTTCTTATTGGGACACAGGTAACCGTGGGGCGACAACCGTGGGCAACAGCAATTCCATCCCTACTACCGAGACCAGTTCGGGCAGTGGGCAGGCAGCCTGTTTAGAGTCGAAGTGGATAGTATTAAAGTTTGCAGCGGGAAACATTTTTACCGGTACTTATGTAAAGACCGATGGCACAAACGGCGTCTTGAGCTTTGGTCGTGAATTCAATTCTTTTCCCAGTAAGTTGCGTGTACATTATAAATATACCACTGCCACCATCAACCGTTGCGGAGATGATGAATTTGAGTATTTGAAAGGACGTCCCGATTCGTGTCACATTTACATTGCGCTCACCGATTGGGACCAACCACGCGAAATTCGTACTCGTCCTTCGGAACGCCAGTTGTTTGATAAGTCCGATTCGCATGTCATAGCTTATGCCGAACTGATAAAGGGCGAGAGTAACAGCACCTATAAGGAAGAAGACTTAGTTTTGAACTATCGCTACACCAACCGCACGCCGAAGTACATTCTGGTGGTAGCCTCTGCCAGCAAATATGGTGATTATTTCACGGGCGGAGAGGGTAGCAAGTTGTGGATAGATGATTTTGAACTGATTTACGATTAAAGATAAACCCGATATGAAAAAATACATTGATTGTTTGTGTTTGTGTGTGCTGCTGGCAGTGTGTTGTGTGGCCTGTCAGGAGGAAGAAGATGCATCGGCTGTTCGTAGCGGATTCTTGATTTCATTGGTAGAAGCTCCTCAGGTGGGAGTGGAGGCAAGAACTATTCCGAAAGAACTAGATAAACCATTGGTTGAGAATTTTAAGTTGAAGATTGTTAGGCAACCTAATACGCCGTTTTATGATGATAGCTTTAAAGAGGAAATAGATGCTTCGCAAGGTACTTATACCTTGACGGCATATTGTGGTGATAATTCTTTGGGATTGGATAAACCTTATTATGAAGGTACGGCAGAAGCAACAGTCTCAGAAGGCCAGACTCCGGTGGAGATTAAAGTGCGAGTGGCTAATGCTTTGATATCTATTAAGTATGAGGATGAGGCTCTTTTCAAGAGTATTTATGCCGGAGGTTATCATGTAGATGTGGAGGTTGGTAGTCAACGAATAAGTTTGGAAGATATAACAAAGAGTGTGTATTTCCCGGCAGGCTCTACAGTGACGCTTTATTTTAAGGGCAAGAAAGCAGGGGAAACAAATTATCAGTCGTATGAATTGAAATCAGATAATTTGCCATCTTCCTTTGCGGCAGGCGATCATGCAATCATTACGCTTTCTGCGCAAAACATGGGAGTAAGTATAAAAAAAGCGGTAGTAACACCGGTTGAGATTCCGGAAACAATACCTTTGGAATGGTTGCCTAATCCCAAAGTGACAGCGCAGGGATTTGAT
>JAUNIV010000153.1 GCA_030523385.1 Bacteroidales bacterium
GTTGGAAGTTATCCATAAAACATTGTGTTACGAATTGGTCTGGACGCTTGTATTCGTTCACAATATCCACCTGCCAATTCAGGAATTTAGCAATCTGTTCACGTCCGTAACGTTCCCATTCCAATTTATAAGATGGATTGGTTACACCGTCACGAGCATAAAACTCTTCCCAAGAATGAATGTTCATTCCCCAATAGTTTAATCCCCATGCCCGGTTCAAGGAATCAAGGTCGTTATTGAATTTCTTTTTGATGTAATTACGAAAACCGCTGAAGTAATCATGATTATTGATTCCTCGTGAAATCGTTTCATTATCCACCTGATAACCAATAATTGCAGGATGTTTTGCATAGTGTTCCAGCAAACGGCGGATAATACGTTCACTATAGAATAGGTAAGTGGGATTGGTGAAGTCCATATTTTGGCGGATACCATAGTATGCTTTTCCCCCGTTTGCATATTGAGCCAATATTTCCGGATGCCTTTCTGACATCCATGCCGGAATAGAATATGTAGGCGTACCCAAAATGACTTTGATTCCGGCTTCGTTCAATTTGTCGAGAATGCGATCCATCCACTCAAACCGAAATTCCCCTTCGTGAGGTTCAAATAATCCCCATGATGACTCTCCGACACGTACTACGGTCAATCCAGCCTTTTTCATCAGGCTAATATCTTCATCCAAACGGTCTGTGGGCATATATTCGTGATAATAGGCTGCCCCATAGAGGATACCATCGAATGTATATTGTGCTTTTGTTTCCACACTAATGAGCATACAACAAATCATCAATAGCCGTAATAAATACTTTTCCATAACCTGCTATATTATAAAATCATTCGACAATTCCAATTTCTTTTAGCCATCCCGTCACCGTGGCCGTATTGTTCAGTCCGCTACTTGTACACCCCAGTCCTGTTAAATGTTCCGCATCGGGAGTCAGTTCTACAATCTTTGCCAATGTCTCATCGCGGGATGTAGAAGCATAGGTGCAGAAAGGTACGACCATCTTTCCCTCGAAATCATAGCTTTCGGTAAAGGTAGAAATAATCATAGGGGCAGTGTGCCACCATACAGGGCATCCGATGAATACCACATTATAGTCGTCCATATTTTCTACTTTACCGGATATGGGCGGACGTGCATTATTGTCGCGTTCATCAAGAGCCACTTCCGTACAAGCTGTGTAATTTGTCGGATAGGGAGTTACTGGCTCAATGCAGAAGAGAGTACCTCCGGTCTGTGACGCTATCTGCTCCGCCATACGCCCGGTGGTTCCGCCCCAACTGAAATAAGCGATGAGGATTTTGCCCGTTTTATTAGTCTCGTCGGACGTATCGGAATTATCAGGATTATCCGGTGTGCCGGGAATTTCCGGTTCTTCGGGCGTTCCGGGTACTTCTGTGTCCGGTGTTTCCGGGTTTAGAGGTTCATCCTCTGTACAGGCATTGAACGCTATGAGCGACAATACCATCATCATGTAAATTGCATACTTCTTCATTATTATTCCTTATTTATTTGCTTGATTTGAACGATTTGACAATTTCGGGAACAGGTTCGCCTGCATATCGTTCTCCAATTAATTTGATTTTAGAGGTGATAGTTTCTAGTTCTGCGATGTCTTCCGATGTCAATAAGACTTCAGTTGCACGGATATTCTCTTCGAGATGCGACAGTTTAGTGGTGCCGGGAATGGGGACTATCCATTTCGCCTTGGCAAGTAACCATGCGAGCGAAACCTGTGCTGTGGTCAACCCGCGCGTTTGCCCGAAACATCGGATTTCCTCTACAAGTACGGTGTTGGCACGGATTGCCGTTGGTGTGAATCTCGGCAGACCGTCACGGTTATCGTTACCGCCGTCGAAACGAGTGTATTCATTCAATGTGCCGCCGAGAAAGCCACGCCCCACCGGACTGTAAGGAACAAAACCGATACCCAGTTCTTCGCACACCTCTAAGATGCGATTCTCGGGAGCACGCCACATCAGGGAATACTCGCTCTGCAAAGCCGTAACCGGTTGTACGGCATGGGCACGGCGCAAGGTGGTTTCATCAACCTCGCTAAGCCCGAAATGCCTTACCTTACCCTCTGCAATAAGTTCCCTTACCGTTCCTGCCACATCTTCGATGGGTACGGAAGGGTCATGACGATGCACATAATACAGGTCGAGAACATCTGTCCGCAACCGTCTTAGCGATTCCTCGCATACGCGTCTTATGTGTTCAGGTCGGTTGTTCAGCCCACAAGCCACACCATTCACATGGTTGAAACCAAATTTGGAACAAACGACTACACGGTTGCGATAGGGAGCCAGAGCCTCACCCACCAGTTCCTCGTTCACAAACGGGCCGTAAGTTTCTGCTGTGTCGAATAATGTAATACCGTGTGACGCTTGCACCGCATTCCCAGTTCATACGTAAGTTTCTGCTGTGTCGAATAATGTAATGCCCCGATCAATGGCTTCGTGAATCAACCGAATCATGCTATTTCTGTCAGGATGGGGTCCACGATGGTAGTTCATACCCATACATCCGAGTCCGAGCGCAGAGACTTCCAGCGCGTAAGTTCCACGTCCCAAAGTCCTGTGTAGCATTGATGTATTTCCCGTTGTTGTAAGTTCACTTTTGCTTTGTCTGGAAGAGGATGTATACCCGGAGGCTACTCCACTTGCCAATATGTCGAGTGGAGAACTGATGAATGCCATTGCGCCCATTGCCGCCCCTCGTATCAGAAATTCTCGGCGACTGCATCCTGAAGGATTGTTACTTGAATTATTTTCCTTTCCCATGCCTACATTCATTTATCAGGAATTACCTCATTCAGACAGCTGATGGCGTTGAGCGTGCGTGGGTAGCCGTTGTAGGGCAACAATTGCGTGGCAACAGCCAGCAACGTGTTCTTGTCGTTGCCCACGTTCACATTGCCTTGTATGTGTCCTTTCACTTGCGATTCACATCCTCCGAGAGATATGAGCATGGAGAATGTGAGCAGTTCGCGCATACGTGCGTCCAATCCCTTGCGTGTCTGGTAGTCACCGAAACAGTTGGCAGAAAGGAAACGTTGGATATGCTTCTGATTTTCTGGAGCGGCAGCCTGCATCTGGTCTATTCGTTCCCCGAAGATGTCTTTCTGCAAGGCAAGCCCTCGCTCATAACGTGTTTCGGGCGAAGTCGTGGACTGGCTTTCAAGCGGCAACGCAATTCCGTTGGCCGTGAGGAACTCGTTGGTGATGTTAATGAAGTCGATGACCTTGGCTATGCCAACGTAAGGCACAGCATGATATACCACTTCCTTAATTTCAACGGGAGTGATGCCATTGGCGTATGCCGCGCGGAGCATCATCCGGAATTCGCTTACCGTATGTTGGGCAATGGTGGACGCCATTGTCACCATGATGCGTGTGCGGCGATCCAAGTTGCCATATCGCAGTACTTCATCGAAAGCGAAATTATCGAATACCTCAATCAGTTCGGGATCGGTCTGACGGGCTGTGGAAACATAACCGGGAAACCATATCTCATGATTCTTTATGGCCGTTTCCGACAGACGGGCGACAGGAAGCGGTTTCGCGGTGGCCTTCCTGTATTGCTCATCGTCCACTGGCTCCAGCCAGGTGCTTTTATTGTCCTGCGGATTGCACTCGATGGCGAGGTGCGAGAACCAGCTGTCAGGGGCAGCTCCATGCCAGTGTACCACGTTCGGGGCAATCTCCACCACGTCGCCCGGAAGCAGTTCACGGGCAGGCTGATCCTTCTCCTGATAGTAACCACGCCCGGCGGTACAGATGAGCAACTGTCCTCCCGTGTGGCTGTGCCAGTTGTTACGGCATCCCGGTTCAAAAGTGACGTTCGACACGGGCACATTCAGTACCTTGTTGGTAGTGAGTGGTGCCAAATAAGCCTGCCCTATGAAATATTGTGAGAATTGTTGCGGCAGTTTTTCCCCTTGCGGAAACATCTGTGCGAAGTGTGTTGTTCTATTGTCCATATTGTTTTCCTGTGCTTTCATTGTGGCCGCACCGCTGAAAAGCGACGCAGCGGCAAGAGCCATTGATATGATAATATTCCGTTTCATAATGTCCACTGATTAAAAGTCCGACTTCTTGAGCCAATCCAGCACAGTCTTTCGTGCTTGCTCCTGCTTGTTCTGTGCAGTGGTGCCACGCACGGCAAGTCCTTTCCCAACCGTCGCCCCCTTGCAGGCATTGGCGATGTTGCGTTCCGTACCCGATAAGCCGCTGCCCTCGTGCGTGCAGAACGGGATGACGGTCTTACCTGTCCAGTCGTGCTTCTCGATGAACGTATATACCAGCATCGGCATGTCGCCCCACCAGTTGGGATAGCCAATGAACACCACATCGTAATCCTCCACAGCGATGTCCTCTTTGACAGCAGGACGCGCACTGGCTTCCTTTTCTTTCTTTGCCTCGTCCACACAGGCATCGTAGGTTTTCGGATATTCTTTGGCGGGTACAATCTCGAAGAGTTTGCCATCTGTGGCTTCGGCTATCATTTCGGCAATAATGTGGGTATTTCCTTTCGTGATGTTGCCCACGGCATAGTTCTCGCCTGTGTGTGAGAAGAACGCCACCAATACTTTCTTTCCTTCCATACTCTTGCTTTCTGTCTGATTTGTTGTTACTTTGTTTCTGTTCTCTTGTGCTCCTTTGTTTTGGGCGCACGATGTGTTGCAAAGCAAGGCGAACACACCGGCAAGCATACATATTATTCCTTTCTTCATCTTCATTTTGTTTTATAACGTATCCAGATTGTTCCGTTTGCCAGTGGTTCGACACTCATCAGGTGGAGCGGAACGGGCGGACGGTTCATGTCGCCTATGCCGTCGAACAATGCCGTCTGTCCTTTTCGTCCGTCTATGCCGGGAGCGAGGAGCAGGCTCACTTCGTCCAAGAGACCAGCTTCAAGGAAACCACCGTTGATGTGTCCACCACCAAGCACGGCAAGCCGTTCCACTCCGAACCGCTCATGCAGTATCTCCATGGCTTGCGGCAAGTCGATAGCATCGCGCCCGACGCAAATCCACGAGATTTCCAGTCCGCGCAAATAGTCGAGGTATTCCTCCGAAGCCTGTTCGCTGACGATGCAGACCAGCGGTGTGCCGTCCACCTCCGACGACGGCCAGCGTAAACGTCCGCACGTGTCCACCGCTACCATGTAGGCATCTGATCGGACCGCCACGTGTACCGAGGGTTTGCCAACAGGCTTCTCCTCCGTTGGCACGAACGGCTCTTTCTCTGCTGAATAGTGTTCCAGCGTCACACGCCCTTCTAACAGTGAAGGACAATTCAGTTTCTCCAGTGTGGTGTAATATTCGTCACCACTGATTTTATCCACCATTGAGCAGTCGATACGCCCGTCAATGGATGCCACCATGTGGCAAATGATGTAAGGTCTTTGCTTCATTTCGTTTCTGGTTTAAGAGATCCGTAAAAGTAAGATGCCGTAGCACCGCCATCAATGAGGAAGTCTGCCCCTGTAATGAATGCCCCGCGAGGGCATAACAGCAATTCCGCAACATTAGCCACTTCGTCTGCCGTACCGGGACGACCTGCGGGACATTTGGCGAACATATTCTTATAGAAATCACCGCGCGGTCCGTTGAACTCATCTATGGCAAGCGGTGTGACTATGATGCCCGGTGAAATGGAGTTGATTCGTGCACCACGTTCGCCCCATCTGACTGCTTCCGCCATGACGCGCTTCACGTTGCATCGCTTCGCTATCTGATAGGCATGGAGCGTATCGCGTATATTACTTTCATGCAGCATGCCAAGTTTCAGCAGTTCTTCGGTGGGAGTGGTGGCAAGCAACGCATCTTCTTCTGCGGTCAGCGCAGGCAGGCGGTGTCCCGACTGGCTGGAGATGGTTACGCCAGCTCCACCTTTTGCTATGACCTTCCCCACTTCTTCCAATAAAACCGCCGTACCGTAAAGGTCGGCTTTAAGAATGGTTCCTATTGATGCTTGGCTCGGCGATACACCTGCAGCATTGACCAGCATTTTTATTTCTCCATATTTAAGTGCTTCAGCAATGAGCGAGAGGATGGAATCACGTGATGAAATATCCGTACATATAGGAAGTGTGTCGTATCCTGCCTTGTTCATTATGTCGGATATCGCTTCTGCATTTTCCATTCGGCTGTCTCCGATCACGATTTTCATCCCGTACCCCATTCTGCGGGTAATTGCCATACCTATCTGACCGGCACCGGTCAGAATCATAACTTCTTTATTCATCGTTTGCAGCTTTTGACAATATTGAAATAATCTTATCCACGCAACAAGAATGCACCGTCAGAAATAAAATCAATTCCTGTGGTGTAAGAAGATAAATCAGAAAGAAGGAAAGCTACAGCATGGGCTATTTCCCGGG
>JAUNIV010000154.1 GCA_030523385.1 Bacteroidales bacterium
GCATGATGATGAAAGCCTCTAACAAGGCATTCAAGATAGAAAAGCATGTGCACAACTATCCGCACTGCTGGCGCACGGACAAACCGGTGCTCTATTATCCGTTAGACAGCTGGTTTATCCGCTCTACGGCAGCCAAGGAACGCATGATGGAACTGAACCGCACCATCAACTGGAAACCGGAATCTACCGGTACGGGTCGATTCGGCAAATGGCTGGAGAACTTGAACGACTGGAACTTGAGCCGTTCGCGCTATTGGGGAACTCCGTTACCCATCTGGCGCAGCGAAGATGGCGAAGAGAAGTGCATCGGTTCTGTGGAAGAACTTTACAATGAAATAGACAAGGCAGTGGCAGCCGGACTGATGGCCGCCAATCCTTACCGCGAAAAAGGTTTCGTGCCGGGAGAATATACGCAGGAGAATTATGACAAGATAGATTTGCACCGTCCTTATGTGGATGACATCATCTTGCTGTCGGACAGCGGAAAACTGATGAAGCGCGAAACTGACTTGATTGACGTTTGGTTCGATTCGGGAGCCATGCCTTATGCACAGTTGCACTATCCGTTTGAGAACAAGGAGATAGTGGATAACCGTTCTTACTATCCTGCTGATTTCATCGCCGAAGGTGTGGACCAGACCCGCGGATGGTTCTTCACACTGCATGCCATTGCAACAATGGTGTTTGACAGTGTGGCCTACAAGAATGTTATTTCCAACGGACTGGTGTTGGACAAGAACGGCAACAAGATGTCTAAGCGTTTGGGCAACGCCGTTGATCCTTTCGGCACCATCGAACAATATGGTTCAGACCCCTTGCGCTGGTATATGATTACCAACTCTTCGCCGTGGGATAACCTGAAGTTTGACAGCGACGGTGTGATGGAAGTGACACGTAAGTTCTTCGGTACGCTGCATAATACTTACAAATTCTTTGCTCCGTATGCCAATCTGGACGGCTTTACATACGCGGAAGCAGACGTGCCGGTGAGCGAACGTCCCGAAATAGACCGCTGGATTCTGTCGGAACTGAATACGCTTATCAAGAATGTGGATGCCTGCTATGCCGATTATGAACCCACTCGCGCCGGACGACTGATCAATGACTTCGTGAATGACAATCTGTCCAACTGGTATGTGCGTCTGAACAGAAAACGCTTCTGGGGTACTGGCTATTCACAAGACAAGTTGGCTGCTTATCAGACCTTGTACGTGTGTCTGGAAACCGTGGCACGGCTCATGGCACCTATCGCTCCGTTCTATGCCGACCAGCTTTACATGAGCTTAGTGAGCGTTACGGGACGTGACGAAGTGGTATCCGTGCATCTGGCCAAATTCCCTGTGTGCGACGAAAGTCTGATAGACAAGGAACTGGAAACCCGCATGGAGTTGGCACAGAAGATCTCTTCCATGGGACTGGCATTGCGCAAGAAGGTGAACATCATCGTGAAGCAACCGTTGCAGAAACTGATGATACCGGTAGATGCAGCCATGAAAGAAAATCTGATGGCGGTGAAGGAACTGATTATGAACGAAGTGAATGTAAAGGAAATAGACTTCGTGGAAGGAGCTTCGGAACTGCTGGTGAAGAAGGTGAAGTGCAACTTCAAGATATTGGGTAAGAAATTCGGTCCGCTCATGAAACAGGTGGCTGCTGCCGTGACTGCCATGGACCAGGCACAGATCGCTCAGTTGGAGAAGGAAGGCAAGATTGCTTTGACGCTGACCGACGGTAAGGCTGTGGATATAGAAGTGAATGAAGTGGAGATATTCAGTGAAGACATACCCGGATGGGTGGTAGCCAACGAAGGCGTACTCACCGTGGCACTGGATGTTATCATATCAGACGCTTTAAGACGCGAAGGCATTGCCCGCGAACTGGTGAGCAAGATACAGAATATCCGAAAAGGAAGCGGACTGGAGATAACAGACAAAATAAAAGTATTATTGACCAAAAATCCGCAAAGCGATAACGCGGTAACAGAATATAATACGTATATTTGCAACCAAGTTTTGGCAAACGCTATCGTTCTGACAGACGAAGTGGAAAACGGAATTGAATTGGAATTTGACGGCTTCTCGCTGATGGTGAGTGTCGTAAAAGAATAATTAACCTTTAAAAACTAACAAACAATGGCTGAAAAGACTAGATATTCAGATGAGGAACTGGAAGAGTTCCGCGCCATTATCATGGAAAAACTCGAACTGGCTCAGCGTGATTATGATAGGCTGAAAGACAGTATAATGAACAAAGACGGCAATGATGTGGATGACACATCGCCTACATACAAGGTGCTGGAAGAAGGTGCCAATACGCTGTCTAAAGAAGAAACCACCCGGTTGGCTGCACGGCAGCAAAAGTTCATTCAGGGACTGAGAGCCGCGCTGGTGCGTATAGAAAACAAGACGTATGGCGTTTGCCGTGAAACAGGCAAGCTGATTCCGAAGGAAAGACTGCGTGCTGTGCCTCATGCCACACTGAGCATTGAAGCAAAGAACGAGGGAAAGAAATAAAAAGACAGATGAAGAAATTACTTACGAAGGGACAGCTTTCGGTCTTGATTGTGGTTCTGGTGCTGATTATTGACCAGATAATCAAGATACTGGTAAAAACGAATATGTACTGGCACGAAAGCATCCGCATTACCGATTGGTTCTACATTTATTTCACGGAGAACAACGGTATGGCTTTCGGTATGGAGATAATCGGGAAGCTGTTCCTTACCACATTCCGCATCGTGGCTGTGGGAGTAATCATCTGGTATTTGGCAAAGGCAGTGCGCCGTAAGTATAAGACGGGGTTTGTGGTGTGCCTTTCACTGATTCTGGCAGGGGCTGTCGGTAATATCATTGACAGCGTATTCTATGGAGCTATTTTTAGTGAAAGCACGCACAGTGCCGTTGCCTCTTTCGTCACTCCGGGCGAAGGCTATGCCGACTGGTTGCACGGAAGGGTGGTGGATATGTTTTATTTCCCCATCATAGAAACCGATTGGCCGGACTGGATGCCGGTGGTAGGCGGAGATCACTTTATATTCTTCAGTCCCATATTCAACTTTGCCGATGCGGCTATCAGTTGCGGCATCATAGCTTTGGTGTTGTTTTATAGCGAATACTTGAGCATGAACGCTCATCGCAAACCGACTGCAAAGAGTAAGAAATAGTTTTAAGAAAGACAATAATGAGGTATGTGAGGAACAGTGTTTGGGGATGGTTGCTGATGGCAGCCTGCATGGTAGGGTGCGGCAAAGAAATTCCAAGAGATATCATTCAGCCGACAGAAATGGAAAACGTGTTGTATGATTATCATTTGGGTATTTCCATGTCCAACAACTTGTCTTATTCCGATAATTACCAGAAGGAAGCATACCGAAATTATATATTCGACAAACATCACATTACGGCAGCAGAGTTTGATTCGTCGATGGTGTGGTACACACGTCACACGGAGGAACTGGCTGCTATCTACAAAAATTTGGGTGAGCGCTTCCGGAAAGAAAAGAAGCATGTGGAAGGCCTGATAGCCGTGCGCGAAAAGAAACCTGCCGTTTCGCAACCGGGCGATACGGTGGACGTATGGTATGACCGCAAGCTGTATTGGCTGGCTAAAGGACCTCTGATCAACCGTGTCACATTTGAAATTCCTGCCGACAGTAACTTTAAAGCGAAGGATGCATTCCTGTGGTCGGCCGATTATATCTTCTTGTCCGAACATCCTGGACAGAAAGCTGTGATGGGATTCAACGTACAGTTTGACAATGATTCGGTGGCAGGAAGCGTGAAGGAGATAACAGCTTCGGGAGCACAGTCTTTATTCATCAAGCCCGATTCGGCCTTTGCCATCAAGAGCCTGAACGGATTCATCTATTACACGGAAGCCGATTCGGCAAATGCATTGGGAGTGATAGTAAACAAAATCACTTTGATGCGCTATCATGAACCGACAGATACGACATCGGTAGCAGAGAAGAAGGACAGCTTGACAGTTGAAAAGCCGGACACGGTGATAACCAAGAAGGAGGCAGAGACACAGCCTGAAGTATCGCCCGAAAAGCAGCAACCGGTCCGGATGAATCCCCGTGAGATGAAAGAAAATACAGACCGTCCGCAACGTATCAAGCGTAAGAATTAGTCCGTTATGAAACGTTTTGCCTGTCATTACCTGTATGCTTCGGCCGATGGTTACTATTCCCGATACGTGGTGGAAGTGAATGACAATGCCGAAGTAATCAGATATTTTCCTTTGATAGAAGAAATCTGTGCCACGCAGTGGATAGGCGGTGTGATTGTACTTTCCGCTTCGGCCGAACTGCAAATAGACAGGCAAGAAAGTTTCCGCACCTTTCTGCAAAGAGCCACAGCCGAGTCGGACGGTCCGCGTTATGCCTGGCACGTGATGGGAGTAGACCTCCTTCAGAAGGAATTCGATACTACTTCTTGTAGCCTGGTCCGGCTATAACCTGTTTCCTTCTTCTGAACTCTGCACAAACCACAGCCGTGGCGATTGCTACATTCAATGATTCGGACGTTTCCCGTTCTTGCGGATAGTTGGGGATATACAGACGTTTGTTTACCAGCTTTTCCACTTCCGGGCTGATTCCCTTTCCTTCATTCCCCATGACAATCAGTCCACAGTCGGACAATTCCTCGCCATAGATGATTTCTCCATCCAGGAATGTTCCATATACAGGCACGCTCTTATCCAATGCACCGATGAGTTGCGTCAGCGAACCGTAGTGTACTTTGACCCGCGCCAGTGCTCCCATGGTAGCCTGTACCGTTTTCGGATTGAAAACATCCGCCGTGCCTATCGAACAGAAGATGTGCTCTATCCCGAACCAATCGGCCAGCCGGATGATGGTGCCTAAGTTGCCGGGGTCTTGTACGTCGTCCAGTGCCAGGCAAAGAGAGTGGGAGGGAGCCTCCGGACAATACACATCATCCGGTTGACGGAACACGGCCAACACTTCTTGCGGAGCTTTCTGCAAGCTGGCGCGAGCCAACTCTTCCTGTGTGACTTTCAGACATTCATCGGCTTCCGCTCCGGCGTGTGTCTGCCACCATGT
This sequence comes from Bacteroidales bacterium, assembly GCA_030523385.1. Classification (GTDB taxonomy): domain Bacteria; phylum Bacteroidota; class Bacteroidia; order Bacteroidales; family Bacteroidaceae; genus Phocaeicola. The sequence goes on from JAUNIV010000154.1 coordinate 5,066, forward strand.
GTCGGTAGCCAGCAACAGCTTGCAAGGAAAATGTCCCAACAAGTCGCCTACCAGTTTGTGTCCTTCGGCCACGAATACCTGTTCTTCCTTACGTTTCTTTTTCAGTTCCAACGAACGTATGTACTTTATGGTGTTTTTGCTCAACATCATTATTTTGCATTTATGACAAAGATTTCCGAGCAAAGCTAAGAAGATATTTTCAATTAATAATTATCTATGATATAATTATAAGGTTATTTAATTTAGGATGCGCCCTTGTGGAGATAATACCCACGAACAACCTGCCATAATCCGCTAAATCTGCCAATTTATCCTTTCTTTTAGCCTTTTTCACCATCCGTTTATTCGGAACTTTGCAACATTCTACAAATGATAATATGATTAATAAAAAACGGGCAATATGATAAATGAAGTGCATTTGGACAAAATGAATGAGGTTTCTTTCCGACAGTTATCGGCGTATTCCATGACCAACTGCGTAGAAGACAAGGTGGTATTGATTGACAGCCTGTCCCGACTCCCTTTTGGCAAGATGAAAGAGGGCATCATCGCAGCCGACTTTATAGCATTGCTTTTTTGCACGGAAGGCTACCTTGAAATGAACATGGACGGCAGACGTTATAAACTTTGCAAGGGTGATATTCTGTTTTGCAGCCGGGGAGTTGTCTTATATGACATCATGATGTCAACTTCCTGCAGGGGAAAGATACTGTGTCTGTCTTGGGAATACGGTCAAAGGTTGTTCCTGCGAAGCACGTGTCGGTGGGATAGTATCTTGCAGTTGCGGCATAACCCACTGTTGCGTCCCAATGCTTGTGAGCAAGAGCTATATCGGGCTTACTACCAATTGTTTGCAGCAAAGCTGAATTGTTATTGTTATGCGAGTGACATTGATTGCATCTTCCAAAGTTTCTTCTACGACCTTTATAGGATGACCGACCGGTATGCCTTGCAAAAATCCCGGCAAAAGACATCTCTTACGTCGTTCCGTCAAGAGGATCTTTTCAAGCGTTTCATCACATTGTTGAAAGAAAATCATAGCCATGAACATTTTTGTTCGTTCTATGCCGAACAGCTTTGTGTCACTCCCAAGTATTTGAGTACAGTAGTAAAAAAAGTCAGTGGCAAGAGCGTGTCGCAATGGATTGACATCTACCTGATAGAACAAATCAAGATTCACCTGAAAACGACAAGCCTGAGCATAGCGGAGATTTCAGACAAGCTCAATTTCTCGAACACGTCATTTTTCGGGAAATATGTAAAGATGCACACGGGAGAATCTCCCACGAAGCTAAGACGGAAATGAAATAAATGAAGAAT
>JAUNIV010000155.1 GCA_030523385.1 Bacteroidales bacterium
TGATGTCGGGCTGATAGAAGCGGTTGAACAATACCACAGCCTTTGCCCCGTTGGCATACAACTGGTGAATCAAGGCGATGGGGTTGGTGAGGTTCATGCCCAACTTCACGATGATGGGGATGGAGATGTGTTTCTTGATATTGCTCACGATGTCGATGTGGCGTTGTTCGAAAGAACCGTAGCTGTATTCCTTCTCTGTCTGCAAAGACAGGATGTTAATCTCCAGCGCATCGGCTCCCGCAGCTTCTACCGTGCGGGCAAAGTCTGTCCATTCGGCATGGCTGAAGCAGTTGATGCTGGCAATGACGGGAATGGTGCAGAGCTTTTTGGTCTGTTCTATCAGTGAAACATATTCGTTCAGTGCGTGAGAGCGCACGTAAGTGCTCAGGTAGTCATCTCCTTCGGGCGAACCGTAGGAGGCCATGTGGTTGGCTTCCATCATGATTTGCTCTTCGAAGACGGATTTCAGTACGATGGCACCGGCACCGGCCAGTTCCAACTTCTGGTTCTTGTCGGCATGGGCAGTGAGACCCGAACTGCTGACAATGATAGGATTGCGTAAAGACAATCCGGCAAAGGTGGTTTGTAATTGAGTCATATTAAATATAGTTATTTTAGTAAATTCGTTCTCCGAAGATTTTGCTTCCTACTCTCACTAACGTGCTTCCTGCCTGTATGGCCAACGGATAGTCGTGTGACATGCCCATGGATATTTCCTTGAACCCTTCGGCATCGGCAAAGAACTCCCGCTTCACTTCCCGGAAGAAGTTGCTTAAGGAACAAAACTCCCGTTTGATTTGTTCGTCATCGTCCACGTTGCTGGCCATGCCCATCAGTCCGGCTAAGCGCACGTTTGACAGTTTCCTCCATTCGCCTTCCTGCAACATCTGCCTGCACTCGTCGAAGGTAAAGCCGAATTTGGTTTCTTCCTGGGCGATGTGTATCTGTAGCAGGCAGGGGATGGTTCTCCCTGCTTTGGCTGCCTGTCTGTCTATCTCGGCCAGCAGCCGATAGGAATCTACGGCATGTATCATGGCCACGTAGGGTGCCATATACTTCACTTTGTTGGTCTGCAGGTGGCCGATGAAGTGCCATTCGATGTCGGCAGGCAGCGTTTCATGCTTTTTCGTCATTTCCTGCACGTGACTTTCGCCGAAGATGCGTTGCCCGGCGGCGTATGCTTCTTCTATGGCCTCGTTGGGATGGAACTTTGACACTGCCACCAGCCTTACGCCTTCGGGCAGTGTGGAAAGCACTTCCTTTATGTTTGCCTGTATGTTCATGGCTTACTCTGTTTTTCCTGCTTCGGGAAATTCCGGTTTCACGTTCGGTTCTGCTTCGTAAGGATAGACATCCATAATGGCAGTCTCAGCGATGGAGGCAATGACGTAGTCGGCCATGCTTCCTTTCATACCTTCGTCCAGCTTCTTCACAGCGTCACGCAAGTCGGCTGCCTGCACCAGTACGTTGGTCGAAGTCTTTTTCTCCGCGCCGCTCTTTTCGTCGAGCGTGATGAAGTAGAGCTTGCATTTAAACCAGCGGTCGGCGGCATCTTCTTCGCAGGGGAACAGCTCGCTGTAGTTGGCCCGCTTGATGTCCGACACGGTAAACTCACCGCTTATGTACGGAGTAATCTCTTCGATGATTCTTGCTTCGGCTTCCGTAAAGCTCAGAGCATCCACTAAATAAGGTTCTGTTACTTTCTTGTTCATGCCGTTTTCCATGACCTTTTCGTAACGTATCTTGCATTCAAACCATGTGTGCATCATAACAAATAATTCTTTTTTGAATAATTAAAAACCGGGCGCAAATATACAAATTTATTCTACTTGCCGACAACTGTTCTGCTGCAAAAACTCGTGGAATACCTTTTCATGGTTTCCCGTCAGCAAGATGTGATGATTGCCCAATGGGTTGCGCAGGAAGTAGTCCACCGGTTTGTCCGTCCGTACTTTCACCTGTGTGCGGCAAGTGTTCTCGTAATCAGTGTTCTCCGTCAGCTGTCCGGTGGTTACGAAATATTCATCCAGACATTCGCCGGCACATTTCACTAAGGTGACTTCGCCTTTGGGCAGAATGCCTTGTATGGCAATACCGCTGTTCGTCTCAAAATGATTCCGAATGTTGAACCGTTCGGTCATGCGGGTGCCTATGGTGCAGTGTGCCAACAATATTTCATTGCGTTCTTCGTCGATGAAAGACGGGTTGGTCATGAATCCGGTTTGCCCTGTCAGCGTCTTTGCCACCAGCATGGTAAAGATGGATTGCAGGTCGCCCTCGCATCCGGCAGGTATGCCTTCATCGTTCAGCAACGATAGAGCTAAGCAGCCCGTAGTCCCTAACTTGCTTATCAGGCTGAAGCAGGAGAGCGTGACGGCATCCAGTTGTTTTTTCTGGCAGATGAGTTTCATGGCCTGATACAGGCGCATGGCTTTGAGCAAGTCTTCGGGAGTCCCTTCGCGGCAAGCTGCGGCACGGTTGGCAAACACGGAGGCTTCGTAGCCTATCTCGTCGTCCGTGATTTGGTAATACAAGCAGTAAATCTCTTCTAACGGGATGTCGATAAACTCTATCTGCCAGCGCCGTTTGGCCAACAGGTAATCTACATTGCTGGCCACCAACCACGGAGCGGGATGCCCCACTACGCCGATGCGCTTGCCTTTCAGCTCCCGTTGTGCGGCGAAAGCCCTGTGATGGTCCAGGAGCTGCTTCACCATATCGGCCACGGTGCCATGCACGATGTGCACCTTCATACCTTTGTTGCGTAGCCAGGTAGCTATCTCCAACGACGAAGCCAATGAGTTTTGCAAACCGTCGGTGAGCAGATGGATGGGATAGGGGAGCAGTTCAAAGTGTTGTGTGACTGTCCGTTCCACTCCACCCGATGCGATAAAGGCCATCTTGTAGGCATTGGCAGGGATGGAATCGGCTTCGGTATAGGGTACTAAATGTAGCGTAAAGTGTTTCTCTACCTCTGAAAATAAATTCTTGTGACATTCATATACAGAGTTTATCTGATTCAGTCCGGATTGGAATACAATGAGATATAAATTCATGGTTATAAAAAGGCTAATAAATAAGTAATACAAACATACGTGTTTTTTTTTAATAACCCTAAAAAAAGCACATTAACTTCACAAAGATTTAAATTCTTAATTAATTGTTTGCGCGGTTGGAGCCGAAAGTCTATCTTTGCATCTCGAATAAAGTACAATTTTTATATAATAATTATGCCTACAATATCCATTCGAGGAAATGAAATGCCGGCGTCGCCCATCCGTAAGTTGGCTCCGTTGGCAGATGCTGCCAAACAGAGAGGAATTCATGTATATCACCTGAATATCGGTCAGCCCGACCTGCCTACTCCGCGAGCGGCGCTCGATGCGATTCGGAATATTGACCGCACGGTGCTGGAGTATAGTCCCAGTCAGGGCTATCGCAGCTACCGCGAGAAACTGGTGGGATATTATAAGAAATATGATATAAACCTGACAGCCGACGATATCATTATTACCACCGGAGGTTCGGAAGCCGTGCTCTTTGCTTTTATGAGCTGCCTGAATCCCGGTGATGAAATCATCGTGCCCGAACCTGCATACGCCAACTACACGGCATTTGCCATTTCGGCAGGTGCCGTGATACGTACCGTGACCACCACCATAGACGAAGGCTTCTCGCTGCCTAAAGTCGAGAAGTTCGAGGAACTGATAAACGAACGTACCAAGGCCATCCTGATATGCAACCCGAACAACCCTACCGGTTATCTCTACACCCGTCGCGAAATGAATCAGATACGCGACCTCGTGAAGAAGTATGACCTTTATCTGTTTTCGGACGAAGTGTATCGCGAGTTTATCTACACCGGATCGCCTTACATATCGGCTTGCCACCTGGAAGGCATCGAACAGAACGTGGTGCTGATTGACTCCGTGTCCAAGCGTTACTCCGAGTGCGGCATCCGCATCGGTGCGCTGATTACCAAAAACAAGGAAGTGCGCGATGCCGTGATGAAGTTCTGCCAGGCCCGCCTGAGTCCTCCGTTGATAGGACAGATAGCTGCCGAGGCTTCGTTGGACGAGCCGGAAGAGTATGCACGCGAGATGTATGACGAATACGTGGAACGTCGTAAATGCCTCATCGACGGACTGAACCGCATACCGGGTGTCTATTCGCCCATCCCGATGGGAGCTTTCTACACAGTGGCCAAACTGCCGGTTGACGACAGCGAGAAATTCTGCGCCTGGTGTCTTTCCGAATTTGAGTACGAGGGAGAAACGGTGATGATGGCGCCGGCCACCGGATTCTACACCACCCCCGGAGCGGGATACAACGAAGTGCGAATAGCCTACGTGTTGAAGAAAGAAGATTTGGTGCGTGCGCTTTTTGTGCTCCGCAAAGCGCTGGAGGCTTATCCCGGAAGGGTAGAAGACTGACCGTATGATGGACTGGAGGCTCTTTGTCGCAAGGCGCATCTATCAGAGCAATGAGGGCGGAAGGGAAGTATCCAAACCTGCTGTCCGCATTGCCATGTCGGGCATTGCCATCGGACTGGCGGTCATGATTGTGGCCGTGGCCGTGGTGATTGGCTTCAAGCATCAGGTGCGCGACAAAGTGGTGGGGTTGGGATCGGACATCACCGTGACCAACTTCGATTCCCAACAGTCCTATCAGACCATTCCCGTGGTGGCCAATGACAGCGTGCTCCGGCTCCTTTCCGCCGTGAAGGGAGTGAAGCACGTGCAGCGTTATTCCACCAAACCGGGCATGATTATGACGGATGATAATTTCTTAGGCATGGTGTTGAAAGGTGTTTCGCACGAATATGACCTGAGTTTCTTGAAAGCCCACTTGCTGGAGGGCGAAATGCCTGTATTTTCGGACACGGTGGCGAGCAACCGCGTGCTGGTCTCACGCACCATTGCCGACAAGCTTCACCTGAAAACAGGCGATAAAATCTATACCTATTATATAGAAGACAATGTGCGTGCCCGCCGCCTCACCATTGCGGGTATCTACCAGACCCACTTCACTGCCTACGATGACCTTTTCCTCATAACCGACCTCTACACGGTGAACCGCCTGAACAGTTGGCAGCCGGGGCAGGTGAGTGGTGTGGAACTGGCAGTGGATGATTACAGCATGCTGGAAGCGGTGAAAGAGGAAGTCCGCTTCGTCTTAGACATGCAGACAGATGCATACGGAGGCGTTTATTACACGCAGACGGTGGAAGAATCCAATCCGCAGATTTTTGCCTGGCTGGATTTGCTGGACATGAACGTGTGGGTCATACTGATTCTGATGACCGGAGTGGCGGGCTTTACCATGATTTCGGGGCTGCTCATCATCATCCTGGAGCGCACCAACATGATAGGCGTATTGAAAGCCCTGGGTGCCGACAATCTTTCTATCCGGCGTATCTTTCTGAGCTTTTCGGTTTTCCTTATCGGGCGTGGCATGCTGTGGGGGAACATCATCGGGCTGGCACTGTGCTTCGTGCAGTCGCAGTTCCACATTTTCAGGCTGGACCCTGCCACGTATTATGTCGATCGAGTGCCGGTGGAGTTTAACGTCTGGATTTATCTGTTGCTCAACCTCTGCACGCTGTTGGTTTCTGTGCTGATGTTGGTAGGCCCTTCTTATTTGGTTACCCGCATTCATCCCGCCAAATCCATTCGTTTTGAATAAAGACAGCCCTCTGCCGTTGTCTGATTGGGGGGATGCAGTGTTAATTGTCGTTTCGTGTGTGGTGCGGGCAGTTAATAGATAAAAAAGAAGCCCGAAAAGAACATATCTTATGCTAATAAGAACACGGATGTTTGGGAGAAATCCGTATCTTCGCTACAACTTAATCAACCGAATCATTTCATAAAAAGGAGGTAATTATGACAATCAATAAAGAAACAATCAAGAGAAACAGTCAGAAAGTGTATGGCATGATGCAACGGATGTGTCACTATTCTTTTGGTGAATTGCAGCGATTCACCCGATTGGGCAATATGGACCTTTCTATGGCGCTTGTTCAGTTGTTGCAGGAAGGGAAAATTACTCAGGAAGGAGATGAGCATGGCACTTACTATGTAGCCTTCCAATCTTGATAGAGGGGGATTACCCCATACATGTTCTCACGCATATATCTTCATGTGCCCACGAAGATATATGCGTGAGCTTCTGAAGATATATTCATCGGCCCTTGAAGATATTATTCATTTTCGGGGGTATCCAAATCCAAAATAGCATCAATCTTACTATGTGTTTCCTGTAGTGTATTTTGACAGGGAATATTATACAAACAAAAAAGGGGTCTTTTCACAAAGCCCCCTTTTTAAGTTTTCAATAGGTATTAGTTTTTTTTTAAGGTAAAAAG
>JAUNIV010000156.1 GCA_030523385.1 Bacteroidales bacterium
GTAATAACAAACATTATATAGAAACCACTTATTCGTATGATTCAAACAAATCCATCTTACGTCCATGGTGACGACTTCACAATCGGTGAATATTTCAAAGGAATGATAAGGAACAAACGATTCCTCTACACCTCGATGTGGAACTGGTGGAAGAAGACTACACTCTATATCAGTGCACCTTTGGGCATTGCAAGCGTTTTGATCTTCGCCGCCCTCCTTTACCAAGAATTAGGTCTCCGCGAAGAAGCGGACTGGGCATTGGTCGTCTCCTGCTCTTTGCTGCCTTTTATCTGCTTTCTGCCGATTATCTGGATAATCACCTATTACCAGTCTGTCGTGTCCCCCAAGCAAACCACCCGGAAGATAGAGGATTTTATTTCCCGGTATATTCCGGATGCAGACAATGTCAACCGCCACAGCATAACCAACTACACACTGACAAGGGGAGGCATCAAGTTTGAAGTGGGCTATACCATTCTTCCCGAAATAGATTCAAAGGAAAGGATAAAAGGGCACTACGAATATTTTTTCATCGTTCTCTATTATAAACCACAACCAGACTATGAATTCCAATGGATGGACGAAGACGGTTGCATGAAAGATGAGTTCCGGGAAGAATGGGATGCTTATTGCAGAGACAAGGAGAGTTGCAAACATCTGTTTTTGGCAAACGATAAGATGTACGCCATGTTCAAGCGGAAAGAGCTTTCCGCTCCTCATGAAGTAACAGATTCACTGAATCAACTGCAATATCTTCTGAGAAAACTCCACTGCTTCTCCCTGTACGCGAATCCAACTTGGGAAGAAAAGATCATCAATTGGCTCCGTTCCATCGACCTGCCAACACCCACGGATATTACCGCCATTTATATCGGCCTGTTTGAGTCGGAGAGTTCAAGCTATATGCTCTATCTGATTGGGGCACGCCACTATGATGAAAACGATGATGATTGGGCATGCGTGGAAGACTTCGTACCTAAACAGAAATACGCGGATATCTATGAGGAAAGCATAGAGAAGGCAGAATGGGAGGAAATTCAGCACGCTGTCATCAAAGTTATCTCCCAATACGCGGAGAAGAGAGCCGAGGATGCCTCTTCGCTGTTCTATCACAAGATTGTAACAGTTGGATTTGATGGGGGAGATTTGACAAGAGTACGCTAAATTGAGCGGAGTGTATCCCGAACTCGTTTAGTAAGATGGAAGACAGGATGCAATAAATGTTACAAAACATAAGACAAATAAAGCAAAGAGCACAAGATGAAACATTTGTGCTCTTTTTTGAACGATTTCATCCACCTCTATATCACAGAAAGTCCCTATCTTTGCTCTCGGTAAAAAGATAAAGACAGAGGTTTTAGATTAAGGTTAATATAACTGTGATAATAGAATTTTAGGTTAGGTTAAGTTAGTAGTGGAAGCGCATTTCGTGATGAAACGCGCTTTCTTTTTTTTATCTGCATCAATCAGGACCTCCATCCGGCATTTGATTCTCTTTTGACCGAAATAAACATGTTTTTGTTCCATTTGACCGAAAACAATACCCCTTTTGCAGGATTTATACATCCGTTTATAAAAGGTATATCATATCTTTGCACCAAACAAATTTAGCACTAATAACATGAAAAACAGAATTCTCATCTCATTACTGGCATGTGTCTTGCCCTGGCTGGCAGAAGCACGGACATTTGTTTCAGCCTGCAACAGTGAGGCAAACGAAGATTACGCAGCTTATCTTTTTACGTATTTCACCGGAAACCATATCACGGAAGAAGCCGTGTGCTATGCCGTGAGCACGGACGGCTACACCTATCGGGCATTGAACAATAACAAACCGATACTCGATTCGAAGATTATCAGCTCCACGGGCGGCGTGCGAGACCCACACATTTTGCGCTGTGAAGACGGCAAGACATTCTATATGGTAGTCACCGACATGGTATCGGACAACGGATGGGACTCCAACCGCGCCATGGTGTTGTTGAAATCAACTGACCTGATAAACTGGTCTCATTCCGTAGTCAATATGCAAAAGCGTTACACGGGACAAGAGAAACTGAAACGCGTATGGGCACCCCAAACCATCTTCGACCCACAGGCAGGAAAGTACATGGTGTACTGGTCCATGAAATACGGTGACGGTCCGGACGTGATTTATTATGCCTACGCCAACAAAGAGTTTACGGATTTGGAGGACGAACCGAAGCCTTTGTTCATCCCCGAAGACCGGAAATCGTGTATAGATGGTGACATCGTATATAAAGACGGAATATTCCATCTGTTCTATAAGACGGAAGGACACGGCAACGGTATCAAAGTAGCTACCACCCGCTCGCTCACCTCCGGCAAATGGGAAGAAGACCCGGAATACAAGCAACAGACCACGGAAGCCGTGGAAGGTGCAGGCACTTTCAAGCTGATAGGCCAGGACAAATACATCCTGATGTATGACGTGTACATGAAAGGCAAGTATCAGTTTACCGAAACTACCGACCTAAGAAACTTCAAGGTGATAGACAGCGAAGTGCAGATGGATTTTCATCCGCGCCACGGGACTATCATTCCCATCACACGCGAAGAACTGAAACGGATTACTGACCAATGGGGTAAACCGGAAGGATGGGAAAACATCTGAGAGTAGCGTAAAAAACAAGCATCCCGAAACAAATAAAACATAAAAATATAACGATGAAGAAATTACTGACTTTGCTGCTGGCCGTAGCGTTGCTGGCAGGATGTGCCGGTCCTAAGCCCGGCACCTTCGAAGCAGGAAAGAATACTTTCCTGCTCAACGGAGAGCCTTTTGTGATAAAGGCTGCCGAAGTGCATTATCCGCGCATTCCACGAGAGTATTGGGAACACCGCATCGAAATGTGCAAGGCATTGGGCATGAACACTCTCTGCCTGTATGTATTCTGGAACCTGCACGAACAGACACCGGGAAACTATGACTTTACGGGCAATAACGACATCGCCGCTTTCTGCCGCCTGGCACAGAAGCATGACATGTATGTCATCGTGCGTCCCGGTCCCTACGTGTGTGCCGAATGGGAAATGGGCGGACTGCCCTGGTGGTTGCTGAAGAACGACAGTGTACAGCTCCGCACACTCGATCCTTTCTACATGAAACATGTGGGTGCTTTCATGCACGAAGTAGGCAAACAGCTTGCTGACTTGCAGATCACCCGAGGCGGAAACATCATCATGGTGCAAGTGGAAAACGAATATGGTTCCTACGGCATAGACAAGCCTTACGTGTCTGCCATCAGAGACACAGTACGTGCGGCAGGATTTACAGAGGTGCCCCTGTTTCAATGTGACTGGAGCTCAAACTTCCTTAACAACGGCCTGGAAGACCTGATATGGACCATCAACTTCGGTACGGGTGCCGACATAGACAAGCAGTTTGCCAAGCTGAAAGAAGTACGTCCGGACGCACCGCTGATGTGCAGCGAGTTCTGGAGCGGATGGTTCGACCATTGGGGACGCAAGCACGAAACCCGCGACGGACAGGTTATGGTAGATGGACTGCGCGAGATGCTGGACAAGGGAATATCCTTCAGCCTCTACATGACACACGGAGGAACCACCTTCGGATGGTGGGGAGGGGCCAACAATCCTGCCTATTCGGCCATGTGCAGCAGCTATGACTACGATGCTCCCATCAGCGAAGCCGGCTGGACTACCGACAAGTATTTCGCCCTGAGAAACATGCTGAAAGAATACTTGCCCCAAGGCGAGACATTGCCCGAAGTGCCGGAAGCATTGCCCGTCATGGAGATACCTGCCATCCGGTTTACGCAAGTAGCCCCGCTCACTGCCAACCTGCCCGAACCCAAACAAACGGAAAACATCCGTCCCATGGAGCAATTCGACCAAGGTTGGGGAACCATCCTCTACCGCACCACGCTGCCCAAGGACGTGAAAGCAGGCACCACACTGAAAATCACCGAACAACATGACTGGACGCAAGTATTTGCCGATGGCAAACTGTTGGCTCGCCTCGACCGCCGCACAGGCGAACAGGAACTGACACTGCCCGCCCTGAAAGCAGGCACGCAACTCGACTTGCTGGTAGAAGCCATGGGACGTGTAAACTTCGACAAGTCCATCCATGACCGCAAGGGAATCACCGAGAAAGTGGAATTGGTAAGCGGAAAGACGGCCGAAACACTGAAGAACTGGACCGTATATAATTTCCCGGTAGATTATGCCTTTGTATCTTCAAGGAACTTCGCAGAGCAAACCGCTTCCGCCCAAAACGATGAAGACATTCCGGCCTACTATCGTGCCACCTTCACACTGGACAAAACAGCCGATACCTTCCTCAACATGGAGACATGGGGTAAAGGTATGGTATGGGTAAACGGACACGCCATGGGACGTTTTTGGGAGATAGGTCCGCAGCAGACACTCTATATGCCGGGATGCTGGCTGAAGAAAGGTGAGAACGAAATCATTGTGCTCGACCTAAAAGGCCCTGCCGAAGCCACCATTGCGGGATTGACCAGTCCGATACTGGACGGACTGCGTACAGCAGTGCCCGAAACACACCGCAAGCAAGGACAAGCCATCAAGCTGAACAAAGAAACACCCGTAGCCACAGGCACGTTTAATGCCGGAAACGGTTGGCAAGAAGTGAAGGTTGCCTCTACCCGCGGACGTTACTTCTGTTTGGAAGGACTTTCTTCGTTCGATGGTACAAACGTGGCAGCCATAGCCGAATTCGATGTGCTGGACGATAAAGGTCAGAAGATTTCCCGCGAAGGATGGAACATCGTGTATGCCGACAGCGAAGAAACCCGCAGCGGCAACCGCACTGCCGACAAGATATACGATTTGCAGGAAAGCACCTTCTGGCAGACGGTAGATAACACCGCCTATCCGCACCAGGTAGTCATCGACTTAGGCAAGGAATACACCGTGACGGGCTTCCGCATCCTGCCACGCGCCGAACAGGGTGCTCCGGGCATGATTAAAGATTATAAAGTCTATGTAAAGACGGAGAATTTCGCTTATTAAAAGCAGAGTATAGTCTGCCCGATGTTTTCGGACTAAGGTCAAGGAAAACATCGGGCAGATACTTTTCCTTTAGTTTTTTATCCCTGTCTGCATTCTGATAGCAGCATACAGGTTGTTTCCTTCGTAATAGTAAGTTCCCGAATATCTGTCATACAAGATGCACACCTCCAATTCTTTGCGCATGTAGGCCATATATTCGAATAAGGTGGAACGAGACAACTTCAGTTTCTCGGCAAACTCGTTGGGAGTACCTGTTCTCCTGTGCTGAATCAGGTAATCCATGTATAGAACCTTTTTTAGATCCACTAACTTCATAGCTATTTCGTATTAAGTATCATTACATCTTTATGTGTTCCTTCAGACAGAATCATGATCTATCCGACTTATTTCTCACCAACAAAGGTATAACGATTCTTTTAAATCCTAATGATTTTAGGATGTACGGCAAGTGGACAAACGAGAAAATGTAATTCACTAAAAACAAGCGGATTGCCTTTTCTTGTCATCTGCAAATATAGACAATTTATCCTTTTCAGAATTCCCAAAGCCACAAGTCCAGCGTATGACTTTCGCCCAACGAACCTACAGACTGGAGGATGCGTTCCTTCAGGCGCAATTTCCTTTTCGATACGGAAGTAGAAGAGATGCCCAATGATGTGGCGATGTCTGGATTGGGCATGCGCAACTTGATTAGGCAGCACACCTGCAAGTCGCTTTCGGTCAGGGAAGGAACAACGTGCTGCAAGCGCATCGTGTAATTGTCGAACAGATGATTGACCGCTTCCTTTATCTCTTCCCATTGGGCATCCGTTATGTATTTGGGAGTGCTCTTTGCCTGATGAAGGACGGGAGTCTTCCGGATAAGCTGGTTGCTCAAGAAGGTCTCACGGCTGCGAAGCTGTCGGTTATCTTTCGACAGCACGTCTAAGCGGGACAGTTCTCCACCCTTCTCGTTGAGCGACGAAGCATAGCTATCCACATTCTTCTGCAAAGATTCATTTTCCTGCTTCAACCGTTCGTTTTGTCTTTGTATCTCCTCCATCGCCTTGTGCTGCTCTTCCATCTGCTCCTGTATGTCCTGGCTTTCTGCGATTTGTGCGGAGAGTTCCTTCAACCGCTCATTATTCCGTTCAATGACGGCTTCATTCTCCTGCATTTGCAGGACATTCTTTCGTAATTCTTCCTCATTCTGCTGGATGATGCGCTCTTTCAGAATGACTTTCCGCTGGTAGAAATAGACAAGCAGGGCTGACAGACATAAAACAATAACCAGAACTATTAATGCGAATCAGTAGTTGGCTCTCTGATTCCAATATTAAAAATAAACAAAT
>JAUNIV010000157.1 GCA_030523385.1 Bacteroidales bacterium
ATTTGTTTTCTAACCCTTTTTGCGTATCTTTGCTGATAGAACCATTACCATAACAAATATGGATACACCTTTTATATATGGCAGGATAGCGGAAAAAGAAAACTTCACAGACAGGGAAATCGAAGTGGATTTGCTATTGCAGAATTTTTCCGGTCGGATAAACACGGTTATCATATCTCCCCGTCGATGGGGGAAAACGTCTTTGGTAAATAAGGCGGCTCGGCTGCTTGTGGAAAAGCATAAGAATATACATGTGTGCCAAATAGATATATTCAACTGTCGTACTGAAGAAGAATTTTATAAGGTATATGCCAATACCATTTTGAGAACCTGTACCACGGCTTGGGAAGAATTTATAGTTGCTGCCAAGAAATATTTGGGACGTCTGCTCCCGATTGTCTCCCTTTCAGATGCTTCCCAAAGCTATGAGTTCAGTTTTGGCATTGATTTCAAAGACCCTAAATATTCGTATGATGAAATTTTGGATTTACCGGAAACTATAGCCCAAGAGACAGGGAAAAAATTCATAATATGCATTGACGAGTTTCAGAATATCAATGAATATGAAGACCCGATAGGGTTTCAACGAAAATTACGTTCGCACTGGCAAAGACATACGGATGTGGGGTATTGCCTGTATGGCAGTAAGCGCCACATGCTGCTGGATATCTTCAATAATTATGAAATGCCTTTCTATAAATTCGGAGATATATTGTTTTTATCTAAGATAGAAGAAATGCATTGGGTGAAATTTATCTCCGAACGATTTGCATCTACGGGTAAAAGTATATCACAAGAGTTGTGCAAACGCATTACGGCCTTGTCCCAATGCCATCCCTATTACACCCAGCAATTAAGCCAACAAGTGTGGTTGCGTACAACAGGAGAGTGCACTGCCCATATTGTAGAAAGTGCTTTTCAAGGGGTGGTCGGCCAGTTGAGCTTATTGTTTACCAATATATTGGATTCTCTTACTCCCAAACAAATCAATTTCCTGATAGCGGTTTCCAAAGGGGAAAGCAGCTTTTCTTCCAAAGAAGTATTGAGTAAATATCAATTAGGGACTTCGGCTAATGTCAAGAATCTGAAGAAAGCAACATTAGAGAAAGACTTAATAGATATACAACCGGGGAACAAAATAGAAATACAGGATCCTATTTTTGAATATTGGCTAAAAAATGTATATAGTAAACATACGATTTCTTAGTTCATTATCTTCAATTTTTAAGCTTTTGGTAGAAAATCAGTAGAAAAGATAAAGAAAAAAGGCTTTATAGGTATGTTGTATGCAAGCTGACACAAAACGATTGGCAATTTCTTGATTGCTGATTATCAATTATTTGTATATATAATCAGTTCGGCCAGAACTTTGATGATTTCATTCATCGGAATGAAGACCGTGGAAGTGGCTATAAAGCCTAATATCACAGCGACTTTACGTTCTGATACAGAAGTACTTGACGAAGTAATGGTTGTAGCTTTCGGTACCGCAAAGAAATCAGCCTTCACTGGTTCTGCCGCTGTAGTGGGAACAGAAGAATTATCTAAACGAATCACCACAAATGTGCAAGACGCTTTGGTAGGTTCCGTTCCGGGCTTACAGTTGCGTGGTAGTTCCGGTGCGCCGGGTTCTGGTAGCGGTAAGATAAACATTCGTGGTATTGCCTCCATGTATGCTGAAACAGACCCGCTTATCATCGTGGATGGTGCCCCCTACTCTGCAAGCCTTTCAAATATTCCACAGGGAGATATCGAATCTATTTCAGTATTGAAGGATGCCGCTTCAGCAGCACTTTATGGTGCACGTGGTGCAGCCGGTGTAATCATCGTAACTACTAAGAAAGGCGGAAACCACAAAACCACTATCAATGTGGATGCCAAATGGGGTTCTAACTCACGCGCCATACAAGATTACGATGTGATTACGAATCCAGGAGAATATTACGAAGCCGTTTATGCACAATTCTACAACTATTTCGTTAATAGAGGCGGTTATACACCGGAAGCCGCCAACAAAAGTGCTAACACGAACATGTTAAGCTCCATAGGGTATAATGCAACCACCGGAGCCGGATATAATGTATACACCTTGCCGGAAGGAGAATCCCTGATTGGTTTAAATGGTAAATTGAATCCGAATGCAGTTTTGGGTCGTAGATATACATATAATGGTACAGAATATTATATGACTCCGGACAGTTATACCGATGCTGCCTATAAGAATGCTCTCCGCCAAGAATACAACCTGAGCATCAATGGCTCTACCGACAAGTCTTCGTTCTATGCAAGTTTGGGTTATTTGGACGAAGAAGGTGTATTGCAAAACTCAAGCTATGACCGTATCAGTGCCCGTATCCGTGCCGATTATACTGCCAGAAAATGGTTAAAAGTGGGTGTCAATGCCGGATATGTTCATTCTAATCAGGATTCAAATCCGAATCTTAGCACAAGCTACAGCGCAGGCAACACCATGTATTTTGTATCAAGAATTGCCCCTATCTATCCGTTGTATGTACGTACCATAGATGATAACGGAAATATTGTTATAAAACAAAACTCTCGCGGTGATAATCTGTACGACTACGGTGTGGCTGCAAATGCCTATGGTGCCAGCCGTCCTTTCTCACAAACAGGTAACCCCTTGGTTGCAAACCGTTATAATGTAAACCAAATAGAAGGAAACCAGCTGAATGCCAGCTTTAATCTGGAAGGTAATCTGACGAACTTCCTGAAGTATAACATAACGAACACTGTCATCTGGGGACAAAGCCAGACTCATGACTATCTGACATCAGCAGAAGGTCCGAGTGCCGGTGCCAATGGTTCATTGACCAAAGGAAGCACAACGACCATGCGTACCAACTTCGTACAGAACCTTACTTATTTCAAGGATTTTGGCCGTCATAATGTGAATCTCATGGTAGGACATGAATATTACAAAACCACAGCCAAGTATCTGACAGGTGCTGCCAGAGGTGAATTCTCACCATATATCCAGGAAATCAACACGTATGCCACCATTGTAGATGCAACTTCTTATCAGACAGCATACAACGTAGAAGGTTACTTTGGAAACTTGCAATACAATTACGATGAAAAATACTACGGTTCGGCTTCTTACCGTCGCGATGCTTCTTCACGCTTTGCCAAAGAAAACCGTTGGGGTAACTTCTGGTCTGTAGGTGGTGCATGGATTGTTTCCAAAGAGAATTTCATGCAGAACACACAGTCATGGTTAGATATGTTGAAGCTGAAACTTTCTATCGGTCAGCAAGGTAATGACAATATCGGAAACTTCGCCTACACCGATTTGTATTCAATCTCCAAATATGACGACACAACGATGGTGCCTGCTTTCTATCGTCTGGGTAACAAAGACATCACATGGGAAACGACAACAAATATCAACTTCGGTATCGAATTTGCTCTGTGGAAGAACCGTCTGAGCGGTAATATTGATATTTACACCAAGAAAACCACCGACTTGCTCTTCTGGTTGTCTGTACCCGAGTCTTTAGGTTCACGCGGTTACTATGGCAATGTCGGTGACATCAGAAACACAGGTATCGAATTTGTTTTGAACGGTTCGCTGATACGCACCCGTGACATTGACTGGGATTTGTCACTCAACATGTCACACAACAAGACTAAGATTCTGAAATTACCGGAAGCTAAGATTGCAACCAACGGCGGTTTCTACGAAAGTTCTCTTTGGTACGAAGAAGGTGGAGAAATGTATAACTACATGACTTATGCATACGCCGGAGTAAATGAAAACGGTGAAGCTTTGTATTATTATGACGAAGACCTTCATGCCGGAGGAACAAACAACATCAGCGTTCCGGGAAAGAAGAAATCGGGCACTACGACTCTTATCGGTGAAGCTTCACGCTATGCTTCAGGCAGCATTCTGCCCAAAGTATTCGGAGGTTTCACAACCAGCTTCCGCTACAAGAACTTTGATTTCTCCGCATCATTCGATTATCAGTTGGGCGGAAAAATATATGATTCCATGTATGCCGCTTACATGACACCGTTAACTTCTCCACAGGCAGGTTCCAACTATCATAAAGATTGGATCAAATCATGGACACCGGAGAATCCGTCAACCAGTATTCCACGTTGGCAATATGGTGACCAATACACAGCAGCCGGTTCGGATCGCTTCCTGACAAGCGCCAGCTATCTGAACTTCCAGTCGTTCACTATTGGCTACACATTGCCTAAGATTACCAAAGAGATTTCCAAGATCCGCATCTATGCTGCCGGCGAGAATCTCTGCTTCTGGTCAGCCAGACAAGGTTTGGATCCTCGTTACGCCTATTCAAGTACGGAATCCGTATCAGTTTATTCTCCGGTACGCAATATTTCGGGAGGTATTCAATTGACATTCTAATTTTAAATGAAACAAAAGATGAAAAAGAACAAAATATTTTCCGCACTGACTGCGGCTCTTCTGCTCTCAACGGCAACCGGCTGTATAGAGGTCATTGACCCTATGAATTCGCCTGTTTCTTCAGAGCAGTTAAATCAGTCTGCCGATGCTTACAACACAGCCGTATTGGCAGTTACTTCCACCCTTTTCGGGAACTTTACTTACGGCGGTAGCAGTAGTAGAGCCAACGACTTCGGTTACCCGGCTTTCTTCCTTATCCGTGATGCTACGGGACAGGACATCGCCCAGCCCAACCCCAACTGGTTTGGCTCTTGGTATGAATGTTCGGCTCTCGGACAGTCGTATGCCAATTCGCAGCTCTATTGGACCTGCTATTACAAATGGATAAACAACTGTAACAAGGTTATCGGACTTTCGGGAGAAGACCCCACCACGGCAGATGCCACCCACAAGCATGGAGCCGGTACGGCATTCGCCATGCGTGCTATGCTTTATCTGGATATGGCCCGTATGTTTGCTCCAGAGAACTATGCTACCAACAAGAATGCCATGACCGTGCCTATTGTTACCGAATCGACTACTATAGCAGATGCGAGCAACAATCCGCGTGCCACCAATGAGGCCATGTATGCTTTCATTATCTCTGACCTCGACAAGGCCGAAGCATGTCTGTCAGACTATAGCCGCGGAAGCGACAAGAAAGTGCCCGACCTGTCTGTGGTGTACGGTCTGAAAGCACGCGCTTATCTGGAAATGGAAGACTGGGCCAACGCTCGCAAGTATGCCAAGCAGGCTCAAGAGGGCTACACACTCACTACTGAAGCCCAATATACCAGCCGCGAAACAGGATTCAACACTCCTATTTCTTCTTGGATGCTCTGTCTCACCCAGAAAGCAGACGACCCATGTATCCTTGAAAACGATGCTGATACAAGCTGGGGTTCCAACATGTGTCTGGAAGTGAATCCGTACGTGTCCGGATGCGGTTACGCAGCCAACTACGGTTATCCGCTGTTCATCGACCGTCACCTGTATGAGACGATTCCTGCCACAGACTTCCGCAAGAAATGCTTCATTGATTTTACCATTGACGACATAGAAGACGAAGACGAACAGTTGGAAGCCCTGTCGGCTTATTCAGACCATCCGGACTGGCTGCGAAGAACGGCTGATGCTGTCAGCGGTTGGGGAAAAGTAGGCGGTCTGCCTTTGAAATTCCGCACAGCAGGAGGCGAAACAGGACGCAACAACCAATATATTGGTTTCTTGGTTTCTGTCCCGATGATGCGCGTGGAAGAAATGTACCTGATTGAAGCTGAAGCAGCCGGCATGATGAACGAAAGCGAAGGTATCGCATTGCTCACTGCCTTTGCGCAGCAACGCGACCCCAATTACGTTTACGGAACTCACCAGGATGCATACGGCAACACGAGCACTCCTGCTTTCCGGAATGAAATCTGGTGGCAACGCCGCGTAGAATTCTGGGGCGAAGGTATCTCCATGTTCGACATCAAACGTCTGAACAAGGGTATCATCCGCAGCTATGCCAATACCAACCACTTGGAAACTGCCCGTTGGAACACTACTACCACACCGGAATGGATGAACTTCGTGATTGTTCAGACGGAGTCGAATTACAACACCGCCATCGTGAACAATCCCGACCCCATTGCTCCGACTTCAATTTCTCCCGAATTTGAATGGTAAGTTGACACATTTGTTTGGTTTTTTATGAAATAATTCATTGGGAAGGCATGCTCCACTCAGGAGGATGCCTTCTTTTTTAGCCCATTTCCCTTTCGGACATATAGCTTCAGGCTTCTACGCATATATCTTCGTCAGGCTATGAATATATCTTCATCGGGCCACGAAGATATATTCTGTCTTTTCCTGATTTCACTAGACACTTTTTCTCTTTATTAGCTGAAACAGTAG
>JAUNIV010000158.1 GCA_030523385.1 Bacteroidales bacterium
CCACGCATATATCTTCATAAGCCTACGCATATATCTTCGTGGGGCAATGAAGATATATGCGTGAACAAACCATAATCACAGCCAATTAGCAATAGTAGATTTCCTACACTAAACAGGTATTTTTAGGAACAAAATGCCAATCCAACCAGAAAAAGTCCTTTATTCTGTTGGAACTATCCACTTTTTTTCTATCTTTGCGAAAAGTCCGGCAAGGGAAACCGGATTATCCCAATGTTCAACCTTTAATCTCTATTACTATGAGACGGCTCCTTTTCGATCACTATTCCGCTCAGGCTTTGTCGGAACTGCATCGCTACAGGGCTGTCATGTTTAGTCCGACCATATAGTTTTGTAAGAAATCAAAGAGTTAGAAAAAGAAATACAAAACTTTAATCGGAGCGAATATGAATAAGCCAACCATCGCCGAAGTACAAGAATGGGTACTGAAGCTTTATAACACGTGTGAGAGTACTATCACAAGCGAAGAACGTAGTGAACAACACAAGTATGCAACCATGGTGCAGCGTCCGCAAGACAAGAAGTTCTTGGTGAAGATGCTGGACGAATCCTCGCAGATTCGTGACCGCAAGAAATTGGCCAAACGCATCAAGACACTGATAGACCGTTACGGTGTGCCCCAGTTCCTGAACAAGCGCGACGCTTTCCTCTTTAAATTGTACCAGGCCTTCGGACATCACTTCGACTTCATTGCCATCCCTATCATCAAGAAACGACTGCGCATGGATACGTCGAAGGTTATCATCGACGAGGCACGGCCTAAGCTGACCAACCACCTTGCCACACGCTTTAAGGAGAAGATCGGACAGAACGTCAATCTGTTGGGCGAAGTGGTTTTGGGCAACGGAGAAGCCGACAAGCGTTACTACCATTACTTAGAGGCACTGGAAAGTCCGGACATCAACTACATCTCGGTCAAGATTTCGGGCATCTATGCGCAGACGCATGCGCTGAACTACGAAGAAAGTTTCCCCGAACTGGTGAATCGCATGTCTGCCCTCTATCAGAAAGCCATCGACTTCCCCTACGTGGATGAAGACGGCGTGAAACGAAGCAAGTTCATCAATCTCGATATGGAGGAATACAAGGATGCACATTTCACCATGCGCCTTTTCAAGCACGTGCTCAGTTTGCCGAAATTCAAGAACTACGAGGCGGGCATTGTGGTGCAGTCTTACCTGCCCGATGCTTACGGATTCCAGAGCGAACTGCTGGAGTTTGCCCATGCACGCGTAGCCGCCGGAGGAGCACCCATCAAGATGCGTATCGTGAAAGGATGTAATCTGGAGATGGAAACCGTCGTCTCGTCGTTGCGCGGATGGCCCAACCCGGTGTTGCCCACCAAAACGGAAGTGGATGCCAACTACTTGCATCTGCTCGACCGGGCTTTGTTGCCCGAGAATGCCAAAGTGCTGCACCTCGGTATCGCTTCGCACAACCTCTTCACCATCTCTTACGCCTACCTGTTGGCACAGTCGTATGGCACTCCCAAAGAATGCTTCAGTTTCGAGATGCTGGAAGGTATGGCCAACCACGTGTGGCGTGCCCAGTCCATCTTAGGCAACCATGTCATTCTCTACACACCCGTAGTGAAAGACGAGCATTTCCTCAATGCCGTTTCCTACTTAGTGCGTCGCATGGACGAGAACACCGCGCCCGACAACTTCCTGACTCACTCTTTCAACCTGAAACCGAATACGGATACCTGGCGCTTCTTGCTGAAACAGTTTGAAGACGCATACGCGCTGAAGGAAAAAGTGAGCCAAGTGCCGACACGCACGCAAGACCGCAACCAGCCCTACACGCCCGTTCCGCCTGCCGACGAGATGGAGAATGAACCCGACACGGATTTCGACCGCGAAGAAAACCAGGCATGGGTGCGCGACATCTTTGCCCGCTGGAAGAAGACGAAGAAAGATACTCCGGAAATCATTCCTCTGCAAATAGGAGCCAAGACCGTAGTGACCGAGAAGCGTCATAAGTATATGGACCGCTGTCAGGACGACGAAGTGTGCGTCTGCGAAATGTCTATGGCAGACACGGCACAGGTGGAAGAGATTGTACGAATTGCCGAAACCGACCCTGCCGGATGGAGAAAGACTTCGCTGGAAGAACGCCACCGCATCATGTACGAAGCAGGCAACAGACTGGCTGCCATGCGCGGTGATTTGATAGGCTGCATGTGTGCCGTCACCGGAAAGACCGTGACCGAGGGCGACGTGGAAGTGTCCGAAGGCGTGGATTACGCCCGTTTCTATACCACCACGATGCGCAAGTTCCAGGCGCTGAAGGATGTGGACATCAAACCTAAGGGAACCATCCTCGTGATTTCACCGTGGAACTTCCCGTGTGCCATCCCCGTGGGCGGTATCGTGGCCGGGCTTGCCGGAGGAAACACCGTTATCCTGAAACCCGCCACCGTGGCTGCTCCCGTGGCATGGCTGTTTGCCAAAGCCTTCTGGGATGCCGGTGTACCGAAAGAAGCCTTGCAGGTCATCATCACAGACCGCGAAGCCTTGAAGAAGCTGACTACAGCTCCTGCCATCAGTCACATTATCCTGACGGGAGGCACGGAAACTGCCCAACAGATTACGAAAGCCAACCCCACCACGCCGCTGTCTGCCGAGACGGGTGGCAAGAACGTCATTATCCTCACCGCTTCGGGCGACCGCGACCATGCCATCATGAACATCGTGGCCTCCGCCTTCGGCAATGCCGGACAGAAATGCTCCGCCTGTTCGCTGTTATTGGTAGAGCGTTCGGTCTATGAGGACAAGGATTTCCAAGAGAAGCTGAAAGATGCTACCACCAGCATGAAAGTAGGTAGCGTATGGAACGCCGGGAATGTGGTAGGCCCCATGATAACCAATCGCAACGACAAACTGTTGCAGGCTCTTAAGACATTGGAGCCGGGCGAATCGTGGTTAGTTCCTCCTCGCTTCATCGACAAAAAGGAATACATCCTGGCTCCCACCGTGAAGTGGGGCGTCAAGCCGGGCAACTTCTCTTTCCGCACCGAACTGTTCGGGCCGATGCTGAGCGTTTGTCCCATCGACAATCTGGAAGAAGGCATCCGACTGGTGAACGGGCTGGACTACGGACTGACTTCCGGTCTGCAAAGTCTGGACGAACACGAACAGGAAGTATGGAAGAACTCCATCATGGCAGGCAACCTCTACATCAACCGAGGCATCACGGGAGCCATTGTCAATCGTCAGCCCTTCGGCGGCATGAAGCTTTCTGCTTTTGGCGGCGGCGTCAAGGCGGGTGGTCCCAACTATTGCGCCTGCTTCGTGCGGATTGCCGACAAGCCGGACAGCAAGACCGACTACCGTCAGAGTTATGCCGAAGCCTATCGCACGGAGTTCTCCAAGGCACGCGACATCCATCACCTGTATGGCGAGCAGAACCTCTTCCGTTATCTGCCATTGAAGGGTGGCATGGCTTTGCGCCTCTTCCCCGGCGACAACAACGAGCAGGCACGCATGATAGCTTTGGCTGCACGCACCTGCGGCACTCCGCTCACCATCAGTTTCGACCCTGCCGACGACCGCACAGGCGAACTGGCCGCTACGGGCTGTCCGCTGAAAAAAGAATCATTGGCAGATTTCCTGCAATCCTTCCCGCAGTATGAGCGCATCCGTACTTGCAGTCCGGACATTCCGCGAGAAATGTACGAACGTGCAGCCCAGACCGACAAGTACATTGCCACCGCTCCTCCGGTGAAGGACGGACGTGTGGAACTGATTCACTACATCAAGGAACAGAGCATCACGTTCGAATATCACCGTTACGGCAGTATTTCGGATGTGCCGGAAGATAAATAAGTATGATTCTTAACCGGATAAAAGCGGTCGCACCCAATGGCACTTGCCATAGCTTGCGACCGCTTTCTCTTTGCCCGACAGAGCCTCTACGCCGACAGTATGAAACGCCTGATTTGATGCCTTAAAAAAATTTTTTTGCCCTTTAAAAAATAATTTTGATACCGTGAAAAAAAATTTTTGTACGGTCAAAAATCTGATACGATACCGTCCTCTGTCTTACCGCATCGTTTTGGGATACCTTTGCCTTCGGAGGCACAAAAAAACTCTGCTTCCGCCCTCCACAAAGAGGATACAGAAGCAGAGTTTTTTAATTATGTATCAAGCGCAAAATTATCCTAAGAACGAAATCAGCACACCGGCAGCTACCGCCGAACCGATCACGCCCGAAATGTTACTGGCCATGCAGTAATTGAGCACGTGGTTCTTCGGGTCATACTTAGTGGCTATTTCGTTGCACACACGACTTGCCATGGGCACAGCGCTCAAACCCGTAGCACCAATCAGCGGATTGATCTTCTGCTTACTGAACAGGTTGAACAGCTTCACCAACATCACGCCGGAAGCGATGGACAGACCGAAAGCAAAGAAACCGCCGACCACGATACCGATGGTCATCCAGTTGAGGAATGCATCTACCGTCATGGTGGCACCCACGGACAGTCCCAAGAAGATGGTAGCGGCATTCATGATGCTGTTTGAAGCAGCATCGAACAGGCGGCTTGTGTCCGAACCGATTTCCTTGATAAGGTTACCAAACATCAGCATACCTACCAAAGGCACGGCCGTAGGCACAAACAAGGCCACTACCGTAGTCACCGCGATGGGGAAGATAATCTTCAGGATGCGCAGGTTCTTGATTTCAGTAGGTTTGCCTGCCTTCTTTTCCTCCTGACGCATATTGATCATCAGTTCCTTGCGGGTGCAGGTGAGCTTCACCACCAGCGGAATGATAACCGGCACCAATGCCATGTAGGAGTAGGCGGCAATGGCGATGGGACCCAGCAAGTGGGGAGCCAGCTTGATGGTGGTAAAGATAGCCGTAGGACCATCGGCACCACCGATAATGCCAAGTGCAGCACCTTCCTGCAAAGTGAACATGCCCGAACCTACCGCAATGAGCAGCACAGTGAAGATACCGAATTGGGCAGCCGCGCCGAATATAGACAGGCGCAAGTTGCGGAGCATCGGACCAAAGTCGGTCATGGCACCCACACCCATGAAGATGATGGGCGGCAGGAAGCCGGTCTTAATCAGCATGTAGTAGATAAAGTTCATCAGTCCCAACTCGTGGGCAATCTCGTGGAGAGGCATCTCCCAGACAATCTTCCTCGTTCCGTCTGCCAGCGTCACAAAGCCTTCCGAGTCAGCCTGGATTACGCCCATCTCACCACCGGGGAAGTTGGCAATAAGCACCCCGAAGGCGATAGGCACCAGCAACAGCGGCTCGTAATGCTTGACTATGCCCAAGTAGAGCAGGACAAACGCCAGCAAGTACATGACGAGGAACGACGGGTCGGCAGCAATGTTGCTGAACGCCGTCATTTCAAACAGTTTGCTAAGTATATCTTCCATTATAACATCTTCATTAATACATCATCTTCTGATACCGAGTCGCCCGAGTTGGCGCAAATGGCTGTAATTGTTCCGTCGAACTCTGCGCGGATGGCGTTGTAGGTCTTCATGGCTTCTACGTAGCAGATTACGTCGCCCTTCACTACCTTGTCGCCCACCTTCTTCGGGGTTTCCTGTGCATTCTTCACCAAGAAGAACTTGCCTTCCAATGGAGACAGCACGTCCTTGCCTTCGCCTACGGGGGCGGGAGCAGCGGCTTGCGGAGCGGCACCCGAAGCAGCAGACAGCGAAGCGGGATCTACAGCACCGTAGGCCACAGTCACGCGATAAGCCTGTCCGTTTACATCTACGGTCAGCGTCTTAGGCTTGTTGTCTGTTTCGGCAGGTGCGTGGGCATTGGCTTTCTCATCGCGACGCTTCTTCACGTCAGCCAGGAAGTCTTCCTTCGCCTTGCCGCTCTTGTATGCCTCGTATTGTGCCGGGTGCATGGCATATTCGAAGAGTTCTTCGTCGTCCTGTCCTCTGTCCCATTGCTTTTCGAGCATCATCTTGCGATACTTTTCCAACTGGTCGGGATAATTGTCCTGCGGGTCTCCGTCGAAGAACTTGCGTCCTTCGCGGTTGGCTTTCTCTACGATTTCGGGAGCCAACTTGCCCGGCAGGCGTCCTGCCTTACCCAGAATCATGTCCCAAATGTCGTCGGCTATCATACCCCAGCGTTCTTTGCCTTTCTCCATCGCCATGACGTTCATCATCGCGAGGTTCTTTACATACTGGCTGAAAGGTGTTACCAATGGAGGATAACCTACGCGCGGCCACACGTATGCCACTTCGTTAAACAGTTTGATGAGCAATTCGTCCTGCGTCATGAAGGGCAGGTTGCGTTTTGCCTTGTACTTGTTGATGGATTCC
>JAUNIV010000159.1 GCA_030523385.1 Bacteroidales bacterium
ATCGTATCATAAGCAATGCCCACCTTCACAGGCAGGCATTACTCGCATTGTTTTTCTAGGAAAGGTATATCATCCACTGATGATGCCTTTCCTGCTCTGATCTAACATTGTATCTTTTTTATTTTATTCTTCTAAAATATCAATTACCTTCAGACGAACCTCCGGCTTGGAGTATGATATTTGTATTACCAAACAAATTGGCCAAAGTACCGCCATCGGCTGTGCCGTGATAAACCTTGCCATTCAGTTCGTAGTGGAACTGCACTTGGTCGGTGTACCAGTTGAACGCATACTCCTTGCGCAAACGCAGTTCGTACTGTCCATCAGCAGTCACGGTTACGACACCGATACGGCTATTGTTGCTGACCCGCTCGAAAGCAACGAAAGCTCCTGCAGGCACATTCTGTACCTCTTTGTTATCATTCACGTATTTGAGCGTTCCATTGATCGAACTGTTGGTTACACGGAAGGTCTTGGAATAGAACACAACCTGCTCTTCGTTGGAAGAGATGACAATATCGCCCGCACTCACAGCAGTGTTCGTGATGAACGGCAGAGTTTTGCGCTCGCCTGATTGGTCTACTCCTGTAGCATCCGTGTTTATAGCAGCGTCACCTGAACCATAAAGTCGTTCTTTCTCTCTGTCTCTATTTGCCGTGTAGATGAAACGTCCCGGAACCGATGGGTCGGCTTTCAGTTTTCCGTCCTGTTTCCATTTATCTGGCAAACGTCCCTCATCGATACGCAACATCGGTGCATCAATGTAGATTTCGAATGTACTGCCATATACTTCAAATGCCTCATCCTTGAAAGGATGGACAGAATTACCGTCCGACCCCTTGAAGCTCGTCAGGTCGAATGCGATGTCCACTTTTTGGTCGGGCTGGTAGGTCCATGTCAACGGCGTCACGATTTCAGGGATGTCATCAGTGCCAGAACGATCTGGTTCGTCGGCATCCCCTTGCCAACCGCTATCAGCATAATTCACACGTGCGCCGAAACGGAACGGGTTGTAGTTAGCCAACTCGAATGTTACGCTGCGGTACTCGTTGCCTATGTAAGAGCCGTCCACAGAATTGGCGTTCGCTTCAATTACTGCCGGATAACGGCGCAAGTTGGAGGCAATGCGAACCACCTCGTCGCTCTTGGCCTTGTTGGTGTACATATAAACGGAGTATTTACCAGTTCCATCCGGATTTACAAATTCTCCATTCGAAAGATAATCATCCTTCGGCCGGAACATCATCATGCGTCCGCCTTCCGGATTGTTTGTACGCCACCATGTGTCGGAGGCTTCGGCGTAAGGCTCGAACTCGCAGTCATAGTCTTTGACTTCACCCTGGCTTTCACGGAGAGCGTTCAGGTTCTGCGAATAGAGCAGGAACTCCACGTTTTCTCCCGCATTGACCGGTTCACCTTCCATGTCTGCATCGGGATTATCTTCCGGTTTCTCCCGCAGTTGCAGGTCGAACGTCACACGGGCTCCGCGTTTCTGAGGTACAAGGCGGTAGAGCACGTACTCGTCTTTCGAGAATCCGTCGGGATTGTCGCTTGTATTTGCATTGTATGCTTTCAAGCCTTCCACCGTTATGGTACGGGTATGGTTCGTAAAGGAGAAGGTACGTGTCATGGTATCGAAGTGTTCCGCTTCGATATGGAGCGTTCCGGTGTACCCATCAGCCTGCGTAAGGATGTTCTCGAAATAGATGCGCTGCACACCCGGTTCTTCAACCGTCCATATATACTTGTAATCCGGTTCCTGTTCGAGGTCGCCGCTGCTGTACCACTCCTTGTCCCCATTGCGCACCACGGACAACGCCATGCCCGAAGCGGCACGTATATCCAGTTCGTTGACCGAAATGTACACCTTCATCGGGAAGAGTTCGGGAGGGCAGGTTTCGGGTACGGTAAACATTACCGTCACGTGCGAACGCCCTTGGGTAGGATCAGTGTTCAAACCGCCGTACAAAGCCGTACCTACCCATGAGGGAACGAACGACTGTTTCTTTACCGTGATGATCTTAATTTTGCGTTGCAACTGACCGAGCTTCACAAGCAAAGTGCCCTCCTGTTTCTCATTGCTTCCCAAAGGAAGTAACGAAAGACCAATCGTACCTTGACCGACACCGCTTTCAATGCTAAAGTTATTACTGATTCCTTGTCTCGCTACCGAATTTTCTATCCACGTGACTTCAGGCCTATCGGTAGCCGCTATCTGCGTCCCATTCTTACCCGTAACAGTATAAGAGAGCCGATATTCTCCAGTTCCTATCTTATCATCATCTACCACGACATAGGTCTTAGCGACAGATAGGATATAATTCTGATTCTCCACCTCATTCACATCATCAGAGATGGAAATCCATACGTTGTTCGTAGCGGCAGCTGTCAATGCTGCCTCGAAAGTCTTCTGCCCGAATGAAAGCGGTCCAACGATATTCAGTTTGTAGTGGTGATTACGACGCACAGGTATCTGCTCGCCATTCTCGTCCACCAGCATGATGCGGTAAAACAAAGCGTCGTTTTCGGTCTCACCTGGGCCATGTCCGCGGATGATGATGCTGACGGGGTCGTCCGATCTGTTCTCACTCTCGAAGATGTATTGGTTTGTGGCCGTGGTCACTGCTGTGATATCACTCATCTTGGCATCATTGGCCGGAAGCGTAACAAAGTCGTCCTCCTTCCATTGGTCCAAGGTGAAGTTAAAACCGTTCTCCGGGTGGTAGGGAGCCACCGTACCGAACGCGTTGGTATTGTATGCTACGAAACCCGTTACGTTGATCCACGGGTTGGTTGTTTCTGTTGCCTCTCCGGCTGCATAAGTCGGATTGGCCACAGAGACCTGCGCGTGGTTACGGAGCATCGTTATCTTGTTTCCGCGCATCTGATCAGCAATCGTCTTTTTACTTGCTTCCTCGGTTGAATTGTCGCAAGCGAAACGTGCCCAATAGATCATACGCCCCGATGAACCTTCGAGCAGAGCCATCACTTCGGATTCAGACCTGTTACGGAACTGGTCTTCCTTGAAGTCCGTCATATTCTGGTTGGCTACAAAATGTATGGTCCGGGTATTTTGGGGAACCTCGGCTGTAAATGTTCCGGTAGTAGTGGTCACTGTGGTGACATCTGCCGTGGTGGTCGTAATGAAAAGGCCATAACTGTCGAAACAGAACAACGTCATATCCTGCACGCCACCCCCATCGGGATCTACCGACCGAGTCGATACTTCCTGCATGGCCGGAATGTCGGCACTGAAACGAAGTGCCACGTAGCCTTCGCGTACTGTGGGTATTGGCTCTGTCAGGTCGTCTTGTCGGCAAGAGACCAACATGACCGCCAATGCCACCAAGGCTATTGCTGTATGTATTATTCTTTTTATCATAGTTTTATACTTTTATCTGTTCTTCATACTAATTGTTGGTCTATTTGTCATTGTAGGCATCGCGGATGCAGCGGATGGCGGTATTATTGTTAGTAAAATTGTCTTTATAGGTATTTTCAACTGTACCACCATCAGCGCAATAATAATACCTTCCGGAAAGTACCTCATCCATTGCAGCATTTTCCTTATATTGGAACTTCATAATAATTTCCACTTCCGCTCTTGTGGGAAGTCGCCAATCGCTATATACAGTTCCGTCTTCAGCGACTTCTACATACTCTTTGCAATGGCTTGCAGCCATTGCAACACTATTAACTGTAAAAACAGCTCCCAACTGTGATGCGAGCATGAACGACGGTGATACCAATTCGGCATTATCATTTCCGGGATCGGTTATACCTTCTGTAGTAATACGGGGCTTGCCCAAAGTATATTCTCCTGAAGATGCCGTTATCTGGACATGGTACATCCGAGGATTATTGAGACCATTAATATTACTTGTTGAAAGACTATTGGAACCTGTGTTGCGGTAATAATAATAGGAAATACTATAGTTATTACCATTTTTGTTTGCCACTTTAGATGTGAAAAAATAGTTTTGTCCATAACCAGTAGCCGAATATTGCCACGTGTTGTTATTTGCATTGTAACTATATGCACTTACACGCTTTTGCGAAGGATTTCTATAGTTCTCCCATGTTGTCCCTCCGAAATCACTACGGTAGCTGTACTCACCCACTACGTGCGTGATATACTCCAGCGGG
This sequence comes from Bacteroidales bacterium, assembly GCA_030523385.1. GTDB lineage: Bacteria > Bacteroidota > Bacteroidia > Bacteroidales > Bacteroidaceae > Phocaeicola. The sequence continues at coordinate 4,147 of JAUNIV010000159.1, forward strand.
TACTGTGCGACAACAACCTTGCGTTCTTGTCCAGTTTCGTTCGTTACGGTGAACTCGATATAGCGTACCGCATTATTCTCGGGCACGTCACCGAACACATCAATCTTACCATTAATACCCTCGTCGGGAGTAATTCTAATATCACACAAATTACTCCAAGTCGTTGTCGGCCAATATCCTCCAGTTGTTGTTTTTACTCCCCATTCGTTGCTATCAGGATCATCGGGATATCTCTTCTCCAGTTCTTGCTCATCGCCGAACTTGTCGATATAATACACCTTTGTGATTGAAGCTGTCACCTCCGACGATGAAGAGAATTGCAGAGTCGTATGGTCATCATCTATGTTGTGCATCTCGAACTCGTTCTCGTTGAGCGTGAGGTATTCCGGGCGATCACTCTCGCCACCAATATTGATTGTTTTTTCTTCCCATGGCTGCACATCATAACTGATCGGCTCCAATTCGACTGGCTTCATCGGATCAGTACCACCCGGAACATTGAGCGTCAAGGAAACCTCGTAATAGGTGTTACGTTCCAATGATTTACCTCTGCAGACCGGAATCTGGTAATAGCTGCTTGAATACTCTACAGGTTCTCCTGTAGGATTACCATCCGCATCATGAGGGGTATATTTCATCGGAATATTCACGATCAGACGAGTCTCCTTCTCCAATGCACTCTCGTTCTCCCATTCGTGGGCGTATGTGTATGCCGTAACGGTGATCAGCGTATAAGGTCTGTTCGAATTCGGATCATCTGGATCGTCTGGATCCTGCGTCCATTTGAAATAGTCATTATCGGTATAGTCTGACGTCACTAATTTCGCCTCTGCATCCACACCCGTTACCACGGGAGTAGTGCAAGGTATGTTACGCAAGTAATAGCCAGTAGAGATAGCATTATAGTCAAACTCTACGAACTGACCTTTCTTTATCTGCACCACGATCTTTGCAGCAGCACGACGCAGCGTGGCCTTCAGCTTCGTGTCATTCGAGTCATCTCCATCATACAAAACTACCGGAGCGGCTGCCGTCAGTGCCGGTTCCTCTTCATTTGCCGGATAGGCAATTCCGTCCATCAGAAAAACTTGTGGAACATTGGTTAAGCCGGGATATCCCGTCATGTGTATGTTCCGATCTTCCTGCGTTAGCCCCATGAGTTTCGTTCTGTCGAAATCAGGGTCAGTGAACACCGATTCATCGGCTGTACTATTGGCAATCAGATAGACCCAATATTTCGCATTCACGTCAAAACCATTTCTCTTGGCTTTCAAGGCAATCGTTCCGTTACCGGTCTCGCTACCGCTAACCCGTTCGTGGTATTCCTTGTTGCCAGCCTCATCGAAAATCAGTACGTCGATATAATCTACTTTGACTTCCGCACCGGTAGCTGCCACCGCACGCCCCAAGGGCAATGAACTCGACGAGAGGTCGAGAATGATGCTGTTACCATCTTCCACGGCATTGCCACCGACAATGTCGTTATTCGTATCGCAGGCAGTAAAAAACAGAACCGCCATGCAACAAACCATTATGTTATACATTATCTGTTTCATCGTTCATCAGTTATTTATGGTGGATTCGGGTACTTCAATCTGTTTTATCATGACTACCTCGGCAACTGTGCTACCTTCCCATTTCGGGTTCCCGGTCAGGCCATTGATAAGCAACAATGCGCTACCGTCAGAACTCCAGTCACGTTCATAGGCTATGCCCAAACCAACTTCTCCGCCCACGTTATTGGCATTCTTTGCTTTCACCATAATGTAGTATGGGGCATCGGAGGCCACATAGTCGTTAGAATTGTCGATGTAGTTTTTCGAACCATCGAGAACCTGATATACTTTCACTTCAAAATTATCGGATGTACCCAATGTCCCTACCAGTGTCGGGGTCCATTTCTGACCAATCGGTCCCGTAATCTTGAACTGGAACGTGTAGCTGCCTTCATCGGAACCTTCATCTCCATTGTACCAAACTTCCGGTTGCGTATATGTAACGTTTCCTTCCAGCGTTGCTCCGTTTGCCGGCTGTATCGGGTTCGTATATTGCGGATAATTGTATTCGATTTCATATTCACCATCAGGATCTTCATCCCAGTCTGCCACAGTATATTCTATCTCAATACCGGCATTAGGTTTCACCGTAAAGAAGAAGTCATGCCAATCATTC
>JAUNIV010000160.1:0-5587 GCA_030523385.1 Bacteroidales bacterium
TATTATAAAATATTATGTATCAATTAATTGCTAATTATTCAGCGAACACTAATTACCGCATGCCCGAACCCCATCGTTCTACAGTGGATTACCATCTTTATAACAGCAACGGATATATCCTTTTCAATCCCGACATCCGTTACAAAGACGGTTATCCGGGCGAGAGTTGCTACAACTGCCTGATGCCGGGTGTATCTATGCTTATCAGCCAGGGATATGTGGACGAGAAAGCCATCGGTGCACAGGGACACAGTTGGGGCGGCTATCAGGTAGCCTACTTAGCTACAAGGACCGATTTGTTTGCCGCCATAGAATCAGGTGCTCCTGTGGTGAACATGTTCAGTGCCTACGGTGGCATACGTTGGGGATCCGGACTGGCCCGTTCTTTCCAGTACGAGCATACGCAGAGCCGTTTGGGAGGTACTCCGTGGAGCGACCCGACACGTTACTTCAAGAACTCTCCCCTCTTCACGATGGACAAGGTGAACACGCCTATCCTAATCATGCACAACGATGCCGACGGACACGTGCCCTGGTATCAGGGAATAGAGTATTTCGTATCTATGAAACGTTTGGGCAAACCTTGCTGGATGCTGAACTATACCGGCGAACCTCATTGGCCCATGAAGATGGCCAATCGGGTGGATTTCCAGAAGCGCATGTTCCAGTTCTTCAATCATTACCTGAAGAAAGAAGCCATGCCGAAATGGATGAGCGAAGGCGTTCCGGCAGTAGACCAGCCGTTTGAGTTGGGATATTGATAATGGACAAAAAATCCCTTCACTTGCCTCAAAGCAACGAAAGAATGTGTTGCTAATCTTGAAGCAAGTGAAGGGAAAATAATAACAGCAAATTACCTCAACCGATCGTATGCCTTTACCAGCACTTCATCCTTGCCGATGGCACGGATAGCCAACCAGTTCAAGATAATGGAAACCACAGGCAGACACACCGTCCATGAAACAGAGAATGTGTCTTTAGTTTCACTCATCAGCACAAAAGCAACCAGAACGCCGTAATATCCCAACAACAGAACAGTGTTGAAAATAGTCAGACGAATCTGCAACATGCGCTTCTTGAACAGGAAGATGGTGACAAAAGCTAATACAGCAGATATAAGCAAAATGGCAAACAATGCCCACGGGGAATAGTCCTTCACGCCATCGGGAGCTGTGATGCACAAGTTGGTAAAGGTGGATACACTGTAATCGGCAGCTACATAAGAACCTACCGGAGAACACAGGCCAACTACAAGCAAGATGGTAACCACCAACAAATAAACAGACTGAATGCGTTGTATCATAATAATAATTCTTATCTAAAACGGTAAACAAAAAACAATATCAAAGCGCGAACCATACAGATTGCACCAACCTTTCTTTATGCCTTGTTCGTGCAAATCCGCGTAATCCGCGCTTCAAGTAAACAATCCAAAATTCAATAAAATCTTTACTGCAATTTATCTTTTTCCTTCGCCGGATTGCGATAATATACCTTGCCTTCCACGTATTCCTGTGCAGCGATCAGTGTCGGCTTCGGAAGTTTCTCGTAGTAGCGAGAGATTTCAATCTGCTCTCTGTTTTCGAAAACTTCCTCCAGGTTATCGTTGTACGAGGCGAACTCCTGTAACTTCTTTGAAAGGTCGGTTTTCATCTCAACAGCAATCTGGTTGGCACGTTTGCCAATGATAGCGACGGTTTCATATACATTGCCCGTATCTTCACACAATTCCATCATGTTGCGGGTAACGGTATTCGTCGGCGCGTTTGACTTTTTGTAATCCATAAATTTCTTATTTAGTTTTTATTCGTTAAGTTCTTTCACGTATTTCTTGGCATCCTTGAAGATGTTTTCCACTTCCTTGGTGTACTTGCTTTCGGGGAACTCATTCTTGAAAGCATAATACTCGTCCACTGTCTCACGCATACGTTCTTCTTTCTTCTCTTCCACACTTTCCTTGGCCATGTCATACTTGGCACGCAACACCAGGATGGAAAGTTCTTCACGCATCTGCGTATAAGGATAATCCTTCAAGGCATTCTGGGCAGTCACGATGCAAGCCAGATAATTATTACCTGTGGTGCTGTACGTGCTGTTTCCTGTGTACGACCCCAAATCATAATACAGTTTGGCAGCCATATAATCTTTCATCACCAACTTGTCCTGCAAGTCGAAAATCATTTGCTGCGCATCATCCCGGCGGGCACTTGCAGGGAAATATTCCATAAACATCTGTAGCTCCTGAATAGCCTTATAAGTGCTCGTCTGATCCAAACGAGGTTCCGGAGTATCCAGGAACAAGGCTTTTCCAGAGAAGAACCTGGCCTGCTCGGTGTACGTACCGCGCGGGTAAGTATTATAATAGGTAGTGAAATAGTGCGAAGCTGTCACAAAATCACCTTGATTATAGTAAGCCATAGCCAACATATAAAGCGACTCCTGGGCATTGGCAGTTCCCTTCAATATGGTAGTCAATTCTTCCAATATGGTGGCTGCCTTTGTATTCTGCCCTTTGCCAAAGTAACTTTTGGCTGCTTCGTACTTATATTCGTAGTCCGTGCTTTTTAAGACTTTGTTATACTCTCCGCACGATGTAAATACCATGCCGGAAACAAGAGCAATAATGATATACTTTTTCATCTTATTCAAATAATTGCGCAAATTTACGCCTTTCGGCCGAATAATGCAATAAATACATGTTTTTAAATGCAAAAAAGTCGATAACAGGCTATTTTTTAATGACGGACAGGCGTTATATGAAGAATTAAGCGTATTTTTACAGCCGCTAAATTAAACGGTTACTTATGAAGTTTGAACTGATTTCCGACTATCAGCCCACGGGCGACCAACCTGAAGCTATCGCCCAACTGACGCAAGGGGTACTGGATGGCATCCCGGCACAAACCTTGCTGGGAGTGACGGGTTCCGGCAAGACATTCACCATTGCCAACGTCATCAAGAACATCAACAAGCCCACACTGATTCTCAGCCACAACAAAACACTGGCTGCACAGCTGTACGGCGAGTTCAAGAGTTTCTTTCCCAACAATGCCGTGGAATATTATGTATCCTATTATGATTATTACCAGCCGGAAGCCTACTTGCCGTCCAGCGATACCTATATAGAGAAAGACCTGGCCATCAATGACGAGATAGACAAGATGAGATTGGCTGCCACTTCTGCCCTACTTTCAGGACGGAAGGATGTGGTGGTGGTGTCTTCCGTGTCTTGTATCTACGGTATGGGGAATCCGTCGGACTTCTATAACAACGTCATCGAAATCAAGAAGGGAAAGCTATTGGACCGAAATGTATTCCTGCGCCGACTGGTAGAGAGCCTGTATGTACGCAATGACATAGAACTGAACCGTGGCAATTTCCGCGTCAAGGGAGATACGGTGGATATTTATTTGGCATACAGCGACAACATACTGAGGGTGATGTTTTGGGACGACGAGATAGATGCCATCGAAGAAATTGACCCCATATCGAATGTACGGCAAGCCGAATTTGAGGAATACAAGATTTATCCGGCCAACCTGTTCATGACCACAAAGGAAAGTCAGCTGAGAGCCATCCATCAGATAGAAGATGACCTAACGAAAGAGGTAGCCCGATTGGAAGAAGACGGAAAGATGTTGGAAGCCAAACGCCTGTACGAACGGGTGACGTATGACATGGAAATGATTCGCGAACTGGGACATTGTTCGGGCATCGAGAATTATTCGCGCTACTTCGACGGGCGAAAGGCAGGGACACGCCCCTACTGCCTGCTGGACTTCTTTCCGGATGATTTCCTGATTGTGATTGACGAAAGCCACGTAAGCGTGCCGCAGATACGTGCCATGTATGGCGGAGACCGTGCCCGCAAGGTCAACTTGGTGCAGTATGGTTTCCGCATGGAGTCGGCTTTCGACAACCGTCCGCTGAAGTTCGAAGAGTTCAAGGAAATGGCCAAACAGGTGATTTATGTGAGTGCCACTCCGGCAGAATACGAACTGATGGAAAGCGAAGGTATCGTAGTGGAACAGGTAATCCGTCCTACCGGATTGCTGGATCCCATCATCGAAGTTCGCCCCAGCCTGAACCAGATAGACGACCTGATGGAGGAGATACAGCAACGCATCGAGCGGGAAGAACGGACACTGGTCACCACGCTTACCAAACGCATGGCGGAGGAGCTGACCGAATATTTGCTGAACAATGGCATCCGCTGCAACTACATACACAGCGATGTGGACACGCTGGAGCGCGTGAAGATTATGGACGACTTGCGTCAAGGCATCTACGATGTGCTGATCGGTGTCAATCTGCTTCGCGAAGGTCTGGACTTGCCCGAAGTATCGTTGGTTGCCATCTTAGATGCCGACAAAGAAGGTTTCCTCCGCTCCCATCGTTCGCTTACTCAGACGGCAGGACGTGCCGCACGAAACATCAACGGAAAGGTAGTCATGTATGCAGACCACATCACGGAAAGTATGCAGAAGACCATAGACGAGACAAACCGACGTCGCGAAAAGCAGTTAGCCTATAACGAAGCACACGGCATCACACCGAAACAGATACAGCGTGCACGCAACACTGCCCTGCTGACCAATACAAGCGAACAAGCTACCGCCGAAACGCCAAAGGTATCGAAAGCATACGTTGAGCCATCGGAAATAACCATAGCGGCAGACCCGATCGTGCAATACATGAGCAAACCACAAATGGAAAAGACCATAGAACGCACCCGCAAGCTGATGCAGGAAGCTGCCAAAAAGTTAGACTTCATAGAGGCTGCACAATATCGCGATGAGTTACTGAAACTGGAAGAGCTTAAAAAAGAAAGGTGGGGATAAGTTCCCCACCTTTCTTTTTTAAATATTGCTTGTCTTTACGGCAGCCTTCTTTTTCCTTCTTGGTTTCTGCCTTGGCCAATTTAACCTACAACTTCTCTTTTTCCTTTTCTAAACAGCCAACTCTTCACCCCAGTTCTTAATACTTATTTTTGTTTTTAACCTTCTACCAATCATAATCACTTATTTTGTGTTTGCGTAAGTTTTACTAACTTAGGATCACCTTCCTCATTCATTATCGTTGCATAAAAGAAACCAGATGCAGCAGATGCACTCAGTGCATAAATCCTGGCAGGAGCACTATAACTCTTCTGGAAATTACCTTCCCAATCGAAACATAAGATATACGATTGAAAATTTTTCTGATTATCCAATGGCACCTCTTTACCTGTATATAGAAAAAACACGTTATCTGCAGAACTTGTAAATCCTCTATAAGCTTCGGGTTGAAGCATCCCTTTATAGCAGACTTCCCGTTTGCCATCCTCACCGACAATACTTAATTTGGCTTCAGGCAAAGATACTGGTCCCATTACTTTTTTCATCAGTTTTAAATCTGAAGTATAGAACTCGATAGTAGAAGTTTCATTGGATGCAAAGAATATACTCCCCAAATGTGTATTTGCTCCAAGAAACCCCTGCCCTACATTGAAAGTCATATAGTCAAAATCCATAGGCATTTCAGGTTCGGGGTTCTTAGTGGTCGATGCGATTAATCTGGGAGGTTGTTGGTCGATATTTGCTTGATG
>JAUNIV010000160.1:5597-6261 GCA_030523385.1 Bacteroidales bacterium
GACATAATGGAATGGATTTGCATATATTATTGAATCGCCATAAGATACCGGAGAAGTTGTAATGATATAGTTTTGAGAAAGCGGCAATAAATCCGGTTTATAACCGTTATCCTTCACTACTCTGTCAATATTTATATTACACAATTTTCTGTTAATGTAATCCACCACACGCATAGAACCTCCATCATAGTGCATTTGTACAAAGAGTAATTCTCCGGGACCCTCACCATAGGGCAATAGTTTAGCTATAAGCTGATGATTGTGCATATTATAAATATTCAGAAAATTTCCGGCTCCCTTTTGGTTCTCCATAATCAAGATGGTATCTGCATACACATAAAATCTTTTTGCGTAGATGCTGTCTGCTGGATACCATATACTGTCTGCTTTTAATGAATTGGAAGCAGACAAAAGGTTTTCTTCCAAAGCAACTACTGCTGCATTGTCTTGTTTGTTCTCTGAACAAGACAATACAATAATTGCCAATATAAAACTTAATACAGAAATATGTAATCGCATAACAAACCTGAATTAGATATATAATAAACCACTTAAACCATTTATGATACGCATGTATTCACAAATTATTTAAGTGGTTTACACATAAAAATACTTTATAATAAATATTTTTATTTTATAGCAAAGGCTTCAATTATTCCTCTTT
>JAUNIV010000161.1 GCA_030523385.1 Bacteroidales bacterium
CCCCCATCAAAGGTTCTTATATGGAATGCTTCCCTGCCTCTACCCTGTTTTGGGCCGGAGGAAACATGGACGGGGCAAGCGTATATGACATGCTCTGCGAGAATGCCACCATCCGCCAGGCATTGGAAAGTCCCATGTTGCCCGTAGATATACGCCGTATCTTTTCTGCCATACAGGGAGACATCGCATTGGGCTATAATTCGATAACAGGCAACGAGCTGCTGATGTATGCCGATGTGACAAACAAGGACTTCTTGCAAGCCTTTGAAGACCTGCGCCCCTTGCTGGCACTCACCGGCGGACAGATGAAACTGATTTCTACGGGACAGGACCAATATGAATTCCGCATGTATCGCCAAAGCATCTGGTTCGGCGTAAAGGACAATTCTTTCTATCTTTCCAACAACGAACGATTGGCCGATGAAGCCGGACGTCGCTACGGTGTGTCCTTGCAGAATACACCTTGGGCAAAGGACGTGAAGCAGAACAGATTCTTCATGGCATTTAATGCCGCCCAACTGGCCAAAGACATCAACGGAAATCCCATGATGAGAAGCATGATGGGAAGCGGCAATGCCGCACTGGCAGGTGCCGTGCTGAATGCCTGTGACTACATCGACCTGATGGCTCCCGACTGGAAGGGCGGACAGATGAACATTGTGATGAAAGACAAGGACACCAATGTGCTGAAACAGATATTACGCGGACTCGAAAACTTATGAACAGTATAGAACTACAGCATGTCCTCCCTGCTGTCTTTGCGGGGAGGGATGCCATATCTTCCGACGTATGGCATCAGTCGATCGCCCTGCAACGGGGAGAAACCTATCTGATAGAAGCTGCCTCGGGCACCGGCAAGTCATCGCTTTGCAGCTACATCTACGGCTATCGCAAGGACTACGAAGGAATCATCTGTTTTGACAGGAAGAACATCCGCAACCTGACGGCCAACCGATGGGTGGAGATACGCCGCACTTCCATCAGCATGTTGTTTCAGGAACTGCGGCTCTTTCCTGAACTGACAGCGTGGGAGAACGTACAGATAAAGAACAGCCTGACCGCGCATAAGCAATCTCGCGAGATAAAAGAATGGTTTGCCCAACTCGGCATAGCCGACAAGATGCAGACACCCGTGGCCCGCATGTCTTTCGGGCAACAACAGCGCGTGGCACTGATACGCGCCCTCTGTCAACCTTTCGACTTCATTTTCTTGGACGAACCGGTGAGCCATCTGGACCGTGAAAACGGATGCATCATGTCGCGCATCCTTACCGAAGAAGCCTCACGGCAAGGAGCCGGCATCGTGGTTACTTCCATAGGGCGCCGCTTGGAGTTGGACTATACAAAAACATGGAAACTATGAAACTGGTTTGGAAATTATTGCGCCGCCACATCAGCCTGCCGCAGTTGGCAGGTTTCTTTTTAGCCAACCTGTGCGGCATGGCCATCGTGCTACTGAGTGTACAGTTCTACAAAGACGTGCTGCCCGTGTTTACGAGCGGCGACAGCTTTATCAAGAAAGACTATATCATCGTGAGCAAGCGGGTAAGCACGCTTGGCTCGTTTGTGGGCAAAAGCAAGACTTTCACAGAACAAGACGTGGAGGAAATAAAGCAACAGCCCTTTGCCAAAGGCGTGGGAGAGTTTACTTCTTCGCAATTCAAGGTATGGGCAGGCATGGGCATGGAGAACACAGCCCTGCAAATGTCAACGGCCATGTTCTTTGAATCCGTGCCCGATGAATATGTGGACGTTAGCTTAGAGAAATGGGACTTCGACGAACACAATCCTGTAGTGCCTATCATCATTCCGCGCAATTACCTGAATCTGTATAACTTCGGATTTGCCCAAAGCCGCAGTCTGCCGCAGTTGTCAGAAGGCGTAATGGGCATGGTGAATCTGGACATACGCATCAGCGGTGCGGGCCGCACGGAAACATTCAAAGGCAAGATAGCCGGTTTTTCCAATCGACTGAACACCATCTTGGTGCCTCAGAAGTTTATGGACTGGGCCAACCACACGTTTGCACCGGGCAGCCGGAACGAACCTTCGCGGCTGATTGTGGAAGTGAACAATCCGGCAGACGACCGCATAGCCAAATTCTTCAAGGAAAAAGGCTATGACACGGAAGAAGACAAGCTGGACGCCGGAAAAACCGCCTGGTTTCTGAAAGTCATCGTGGGCATCGTGTTGTCCGTGGGACTGCTCATCAGCGTGCTTTCTTTCTACATACTGATGCTGAGCATCTACCTGTTGCTGCAAAAGAACACAACCAAATTAGAGAACCTGCTGCTGATAGGCTACAGCACGACACAGGTAGCCCTGCCCTACCAGCTCCTTACTCTGGGACTGAATGCAGCCGTATGGCTATTAGGCATGGGAGTGGTGACGTGCGTGCGGAGCAGTTACATGGAACTGTTGGCAAAGATGTCTGCCACGGAGCAAGAAGGCGGTCTGTGGTGTGCATGGATGGTGGGCGGATTGCTCTTCGCCATCGTTTCGCTACTGAATGTGCTGGCCGTGCGACGGAAAGTGGAAAGCGTGGCAAAACCCCGATAATATATATTTCAGTAAAAAAACTCACACATATTCCTGCAAAATGGCGCATAAACCAAAAAGAATACGTACTTTTGCATCGAAAGTGTAAAATTGATATCACTATGACTGAAATGAACGCAACAGAAGCTACAGAGAAGAAAAGTCTGAACTTCATTGAACAGGCTGTGGAAAATGACTTGAAAGAAGGTAAGAACGGAGGCAGAGTGCAAACCCGCTTCCCGCCGGAACCCAACGGTTACCTGCATATCGGTCATGCCAAAGCCATCTGTCTGGATTTCGGGATAGCGGCACGCTATGGTGGCGTATGCAACCTGCGTTTCGACGATACCAATCCGACGAAAGAAGACATGGAATACGTGGAAGCCATCAAGGAAGACATCCAATGGCTGGGATTCCAGTGGGGAAACGAGTATTATGCATCCGACTACTTCCAGCAATTATGGGATTTTGCCATCAATCTGATCAAGGAAGGAAAGGCTTATATAGACGAACAAACCTCCGAACAGATAGCCGAACAGAAAGGCACTCCTACCCAACCGGGTACGGAAAGTCCTTATCGCAACCGCCCGATAGAAGAAAGTCTGGACCTGTTCCAACGGATGAACAGCGGCGAGATAGAAGAAGGCAAGATGGTGCTCCGTGCCAAAATAGACATGGCCAGCCCCAATATGCACTTCCGCGACCCTATCATCTACCGCGTGGTAAAGACTCCGCATCACCGCACAGGCGATAAATGGAAAGCATACCCCATGTATGACTTTGCCCACGGACAGAGTGACTACTTTGAAGGAGTGACACACTCGCTGTGTACGCTGGAGTTTGTGCCCCACCGTCCGCTGTACGACCTGTTTGTCGATTGGGTGAAAGAAGAAAAGGACTTGGATGACAACCGCCCCCGCCAGTATGAGTTCAATAAACTGAACCTGAACTATACGCTCATGAGCAAGCGCAACTTGCTTATTCTGGTCAAAGAAGGACTGGTAAACGGATGGGACGATCCACGTATGCCTACCATCTGCGGCTTCCGCCGTCGCGGTTACTCGCCCGAATCCATTCACAAGTTTGTGAACAAGATAGGATACACCACTTACGATGCACTGAATGACTTTGCTCTGCTGGAAAGTGCCGTGCGCGAAGACCTGAACAGCCGTGCTACCCGTGTTTCTGCCGTGATCAATCCGGTGAAGCTGATCATTACCAACTATCCCGAAGGACAGGTGGAAGAAATGGAAGCCATCAACAATCCGGAAGACCCGACAGCAGGTACACACAACATTGAGTTCAGCCGCGAGCTGTGGATAGAGCGCGATGACTTCATGGAAGATGCTCCGAAGAAATATTTCCGCATGACTCCCGGACAGGAAGTGCGACTGAAGAGCGCATACATCGTGAAGTGTACCGGATGCAAGAAAGACGAAGAAGGCAACATCACCGAAGTGTATTGCGAATACGATCCCGACAGCAAGACCGGCATGCCGGGCAGCAACCGCAAGATAAAAGGTACTATCCACTGGGTGAGCTGTGCACACTGCCTGCCTGCCGAAGTACGCCTGTATGACCGGTTGTGGAAAGTGGAAAACCCGCGTGACGAAATGGCTGCCATCCGCGAAGCAAAGAACTGCGACGCACTGGAAGCCATGAAGGAAATGATTAATCCGGATTCGCTGAAGGTACTCTCCCACTGCTATGTAGAGAAATTCCTTGCCGAAGCCAAACCTTTGGATTATCTGCAATTCCAGCGCATCGGTTACTTCAATGTGGACAAGGATTCCACTCCCGACCATCTGGTGTTCAACCGCACTGTATCTCTGAAAGATACTTGGAGCAAAATAAACAAATAACGAAGCCTGTTTTTTTATGAGAGATGAACTGTCCTCGTATTACGAGGATCCCGAATTCAAAGAATTATTAGCTCAATACGAGGGTATGGCGGAAAGCCATACCCCCGCTTATTTTGACGCCGACGATTTAGTTACAATAGCCGAATACTACACCTCGCAAGAAAGATACAAGGAGGCCGATGAAGCCATAGACCTTGCGCTCCGCCTGCATCCCGACAATACCAATGCACTGATATTCCGGTCGCACACACTGGCAATGGAAGGCAGATTAGAGGAGGCAAAGATTGTATCAGACCTCATAACAGACACCTCCAGCATAGAAGCAAAGTTTCTGAAAGCAAGCCTGCTTATGGAGGAAAACCGCATGGAAGAAGTAGAAGAAATCTATCAGCAAATAGCAGAAAGCGAAGATAACGACCTGGACACACTGCTGGATATTGTCTTGAACTATGTAGAGGGAGGATTGGAAAAGTATGCTGAAAAATGGGTGAACCGCATAGCCGAAGTTTATGACTGGGATATGCTGATAAAAGAAGATTTGCAGGTAATGGACACAATGGCCAATTATTACCTCACATTTTATAAGCCGAACATGGCCTACCCCATCTTGCAAGCCATTCTGGAAAAGAAACCCTACTCCGTCTTTCATTGGATACAGACAGGAAGATGTCTTCTGCTATTATATAAAATAGCGGAAGCCCACGAAGCACTGGACTTTGCACTGGCCATTGACGAGAATAACGAAGAGGCTATGATTCTGAAAGCATTTGCCTATAAGCAAGGGAATAACAACGAAGAAACCATCGCTCTATGCCAGAAGATACTTGAAAAAGGAAAGGTAAAGAAATTGCAGGCTTGCCTGATGATCGTACAGGTGTATCTGGACATGCAGGAATATCAAACCTGCATAGACTGCATACTCAAAGTCTTGGACGAAACTCCGAATATAGACGCGCTTACCCGAAACGAACTCTACTTCAGGTTAGCATTGGCTTATGCCGGATTGGGGCAAAAGTATGAAGGAATCAAATATCTTGCCAAAATCAAAGCATCGGAAGAAGGAGATTACATAGAAAATCTTATCAGGACAGGTGAGTTCTATCTGAAATGCAAGGAGGAGGCAAAGGCCATAGAAATATTTGACCTGGCTTTGGAGGAGACTCCCGAAGAAGAACGTTACTATACCCTGACAGACATTGCAACGACTTGCTTCGACGCACGCCAATTCAGCATATCGGCCCAATATTACGAACGCATAAACATCGACTATCCTAAACAAGAACGAGCGAATTATGTATTCTTAATGTATTGCTATTTTTACTTGGTCCAACAGGAACCTTGCCTGCATTATCTGGCCAAAATAAGAAGGGACATGCCCGAAACGTATGCCATGCTTGGAACTACAGACGGATTCATTATGGACGCAAAGTTTCAGACTTTCCTATACGAGATGAAACATCAAATTGAGATTGGTAATATAGATATAGACAAATACTTATAATCTTTATGGAATCAGTTGCATTTATTCAATGGTGCTTGGATCACCTCAACTACTGGACGATCACATTGTTAATGGCCATCGAAAGCTCTTTCATTCCTTTCCCCTCGGAGGTAGTGGTACCACCTGCAGCCTATAAGGCAGCCGGTGGAAACAGCGATTTGAATGTGTTTTTAGTGGTGATATTCGCCACACTCGGTGCCAATATCGGAGCCATCATCAACTATTACATCGCTTATTTCGTGGGACGTCCGATAGTCTATAAGTTTGCCAACAGCCGCTTCGGGCATATCTGTCTGATAGACGAGAACAAAGTGCAGCATGCCGAACAATACT
>JAUNIV010000162.1 GCA_030523385.1 Bacteroidales bacterium
CCAGACAAGTTTTTAGGCATAAATCATTATCTTTTTGTTCAATACTTTTTCTCAGCTTGCAGGATAAATCATCCAACAATACTTTGCTTTCATCGAATAATTTCCCCTTTACTCCTCTGCCCTTCAAATAAAAAGGCCATTCATATTTTTTGTATGCATCATAAATGTTTGTACAATTCCATTTGCTCTTTGTCTTATAATTAACATATTCATGTTTAAAACTATTATTTGTCTCAATCTTAGGCATTAACCAATCGATAAATTGTTTCACGGTTTCATTTGACAAAAAGTCTTTTTTACTATATGTTTTCATCTCGATACTATTATTGGTTCTTCTATATCTTTCCATTAGTAGATTTAAATTCGTGTATATTTGTTCTGTCAATAAGTGCGTTGATCTTTTCCTTAATTTGGACGAATAATCTTAACATTTCAAAGAAAGAGAGATCAGCCAAAAAACTACTGACTATTCTCAATGCCCCTTTCCTGAAACGATAACTTCAAAAGAAAAAAGCCAAACTACACTCTGCCCTTGTAGTTTTTTGTGGAGATGCGTACAATCCATCTTGAACAGGGTCAGCTTAACGCTGGAATCGATCAATGTCCTTTTTCTTGGTATAAAGATACCGCGAAATTCTATTCTAGAATCAATCTGGTATTTTAATTAAAGATTTTTCAGATAAAACAAGAGTGGCCTAAGGATCTCTTCGGTATCAGAGATGCAGATGCGGGAAAACCGGAGCAAAAATGTCAGAAAACCTCTGCCAAAAATGCAGGTGGCTGCAAAAGCTCACGCAGCTATCTGCATTAGCCCACGCAGCCGCCTGCGTGACCCATTGCAGCCGCCTGCATGAAAAAATGGGAAAAATGAGCCGCTTTCCATATCAAAATCAGCCGACAATTGATGGATAAAAGAAAACCTAAATTCATCCCAATTACAAAACTCACAAACAAATACCTCTCAGCCTTTGCGGCAATAAAAACTTTTTGCCTATCTTTGCTTTCTCAATTCAATAATAGCAAAGAATAATATGAAACATATTGCAGGAATTATAATCTTTTTTTTGTCAGTGGCAGTGGGAGTGAAGGCCCAGCCCAAAGCATCGTTCGATAAAACAATGCATGAGTTTGGAACCATTCTGTGGAAAAATCCCGTCACGGCTACATTCAAGATAACCAATGAGGGCGATAAGCCATTGGTGATTTCCAATGTCACCACTTCCTGCGGATGTACGGTGGCGGACTGGACCAAAGAACCTATCCAGCCCGGACAGACAGGGACGGTAAGCTCTACTTTTGATGCCAAGGCTATCGGACATTTCCAAAAAAGCGTGGGCATTTATTGCAATGCTTCCACCAAACCTATCTATCTGGCCATTCGCGGTGAGGTAACCGCAGACCCCAAGAACTATACCATTACTCATCCTTTCCAGATAGGAGCCATCCGATTGGATAAGGAAGAACTGGAGTTTGAGGATGCAAACAGGGGCGACAAGCCGGTCATCGAACTGCTGATAGCCAATACATCCGACCAATTATATACACCGGTGCTGATGCACTTACCGCCCTACCTGAGCGTCGTGGCCACTCCCGAGAAGTTGGGAAGAGGACGCACGGGCAAAATGAAGATTACTCTCGATACCGAGAAACTTCCTAAATTGGGACTGACTACAGCTTCCGTGTATTTGTCACGCTTCCCGGGCGACAAGGTGGGAGAGGAGAATGAAATTCCGGTTTCGGCCGTATTGCTGCCCGACTTCTCACACCTCAGCCAGCAAGAACGGCTGAATCCGCCTGCCATCCAGCTTTCTGCCGAAGAATTGAACTTAGGCGAGCTGGCCGACAACGAGAAGAAATCGCAAACCATCATCTTGAAGAACATAGGTAAGGGGGATTTGGATATTCAAGACTTGCAGGTGTTCAATTCGGCGTTGGGAGTGCAACTGAAGAAACGTATGCTGAAGCCGGGAGCATCCACCAAACTGAAGATTACGGCATACGGACAGAACCTGAAGAAAGTGAAAGGGACGCCGCGTGTGCTGATGATTACTAACGACCCCAATCGTCCGAAGATTACCATCAAAGCAAAAGTAACCTCAAAAAAATAACTATGGAACATCCTGAAAATAGTGAAGAATATAAGGGCTTGACCGTGAACAAGGGGATAGAACAACCCTCCATCGTGAACCCTTATCTGAAACATCGGAAGAAAGTGCGCCGCCGTCAGTTCTCCGTAGGCGAGTTTGTGGAAGGCATCGTAAAGGGAGATGTGACTGTACTGAGCCAGGCTGTGACGTTGGTAGAGAGCGTGAAACCCGAACATCAGGCCGTGGCGCAGGAAGTGATAGAAAAGTGCCTGCCTTATTCGGGCAAGTCGATGCGCATCGGCATCAGCGGTGTGCCCGGAGCCGGAAAGAGCACCTCCATCGATGTGTTCGGACTGCATGTGTTGGAGAAAGGCGGAAAGCTGGCAGTGCTGGCCATTGACCCCAGCAGCGAGCGTTCCAAAGGAAGCATATTGGGCGACAAGACCCGCATGGAGAAGCTGTCCGTCCATCCCAAGTCGTTCATCCGCCCCAGTCCGTCGGCTGGCTCTTTGGGCGGTGTGGCACGCAAGACCCGCGAGACAATCATACTGTGCGAGGCAGCGGGCTTCGACAAGATATTTGTGGAGACCGTGGGAGTGGGACAGAGCGAGACGGCCGTACACTCCATGGTAGATTTTTTCCTGCTCATTCAGTTGGCCGGTACGGGGGATGAGTTGCAAGGCATCAAGCGAGGCATCATGGAGATGGCCGACGGCATCGTGATAAACAAAGCCGACGGAAGCAACATCGAGAAAGCCAAATTGGCAGCCAGCCATTTCCGCAATGCGCTCCATCTGTTTCCGGCTCCCGATTCGGGCTGGAGTCCGAAAGTATTGACCTATTCCGGTTTCTATGGCATCGGCATCAAGGAGATTTGGGATATGATTTACGAATATTTCGATTTCGTGAAAGCCAACGGTTACTTTGATTATCGGCGCAACGAACAGGCCAAGTATTGGATGTACGAGTCAATCAACGAACATTTGCGTGATAGCTTCTATAATAACGAAAGGATAGCGGCCATGCTGCCGGTGAAGGAAAGGGAAGTCTTGAATGGACAACTGACTTCATTCGTAGCAGCCAAGAAGTTGCTGGATGCTTATTTTGAGATGATGAAGTAAGGCGGGGTTATATAATGTAGGGGCGCAAGATTTTGCGCCCCCTGATTAACTCCTACCCACAGACATTTATATAAATACGGACGGGAGATTAGTGCCCACTGGCATTACTTTGTTTTATCATCAGATAGACAGCTCATGAAGCACGTTCACCAGCTCTCTGTCGATAGGCTTGTCGTTCTTGATGGCTTTGCTGAAAGGCACATAAACAATCTTGTCATCATCAATACCAATCATTACATTGCGCTGTCCCTCCAATAACGCCTGTATGCTGGCCACACCCATGCGGCTGGCAATGATACGATCGTGTGCCGTGGGACGTCCGCCGCGCTGCAAGTGTCCTAAGATAGTCACGCGCACGTCATATTGCGGATACTCGTTCTTCACACGTTCGGCATAGTGCATGGCACCGCCTGTCAGTTCGCTTTCTGCCACCAGTACGATACTGCTGCTCTTTGATTTGCGGAATCCGTGTTCGATGAATTTCTCCAATTGGTCCACTTCCGTGCTGAACTCCGGAATGATGGCAGCTTCGGCTCCGGCTGCGATGGCACTGTTCAATGCCAAGAAACCGGCGTCGCGTCCCATTACCTCCACGAAGAACAAACGTTCGTGTGAAGTGGCCGTGTCGCGAATCTTATCTACGGCATCCAGGATGGTGTTCAGTGCAGTGTCATAACCGATGGTTGTATCGGTGCCATACAGGTCATTGTCTATGGTGCCCGGCAGTCCGATGCAAGGAACGTCATATTCTTGTGCAAAGATACGTGCACCGGTCAATGAACCGTCACCGCCAATGATTACCAGCGCATCAATCTCATGCTTCTTCATGTTCTCGTATGCCTGTGCACGTCCTTCGGGAGTGGTGAACTCCTTGCAGCGGGCAGTCTTTAGTATCGTTCCTCCCATTTGTATGATGTTGCTCACATTCTGGCTCTTGAATTCCATGATTTCATCTGTGACCAAACCTCTGTAGCCTCTGTAGATGCCGAAAACTTTCAGTCCGTTGTAGATGGCAGATCGCGTGACTGCGCGGATGGCAGCGTTCATTCCCGGGGCATCACCTCCCGATGTCAAAATACCGATGCTCTTAATCATTCCCATAAATACCCAATTTTTTATGTTTATGTCGCAAAGTTAGCAAAATATCAATGTGATAACGATAAAATCTTGTTTTTTTATCACTTATTTTTCATTTAGGATTACTTTTTTGCATTCTTCCATCAGCCATTTGGGGGTAGAGGTGGCTCCGCAAATGCCGATGGAGTGTACGCCTTGGAGCAAACTGCGGTCAATCTCTTCGGGCTGGTCGATGAGGTAGGAGTTGGGATTTACCTTCCGGCACTCTTGATACAGAATCTTCCCGTTGGAACTTTTCAGCCCGCACACGAAGAAGATAAGGTCGTGTGCGGCTGCAAATTTGCGGATATTGGGCATACGGTTGGCCACTTGCCGGCAGATGGTGTCGTAGTATTTGAAGGTGGCATCGGGCGAGATATGTTCTTTGATGTATTCCACAATCTGCCAGAACTCTTCCAGCGATTTGGTGGTCTGCGAATACAGCCGTATGTCCTTGCTGAAATCCAGTGTGGCAGCCTGTGCCGGTGTCTCTATTACGATGGCTTTTCCGTGGGTCTGGCCTACCAGTCCCAACACTTCGGCATGACCGTTCTTGCCGTATATCACGATTTGCACTTCCTTTCCTTCGGGCGTATTGTCATATTCCTGCTTGATGCGTTTTTGCAGGCGCAACACCACGGGGCAGGTGGCATCAATGATTTCTATGTCGTTTGCCCGGGCGGTGGCATACGTCTCGGGAGGCTCGCCATGCGCACGCAGCAACACTTTGGCACGATGCAGCCGGGCAAACTCGTCGTGATTGATGGTCACCAATCCCAACTTCTTCAGCCGCTCGCATTCCTGTCCGTTGTGCACAATGTCGCCTAAGCAATAGAGCACGTTGCCCTTTGCCAGTTCTTCTTCGGCCTTGCGGATAGCAGTCGTCACTCCGAAGCAGAAGCCCGATCCTTCGTCTATTTCGATGTTAACCATGAACGACAGCCTGATATTTTTCCATCAGCCATTGCTTCTGTTCAGGGATACTCATCTCGCTGTTGTCCAGCAGGATGGCATCGTCTGCCTTGCGCAAGGGACTGACTTCGCGGTTTTGGTCTATGTAGTCGCGTTCCTTTACGTTGGCCAGGATTTCTTCGTAGGGAGCTTCCTGTCCTTTGGCTTTCAGCTCTTCGTAACGGCGGCGTGCACGTATCTCAGCCGAAGCCGTAACGAATATCTTCAGTTCGGCATCGGGGAACACCACCGTGCCGATGTCTCTTCCGTCCATCACGATGCCTTTGGCTTTCCCCATTTCCTGCTGTTGCTTCACCAAAGCCTCGCGCACAAAGCCCAAAGCGGCGATGGGGCTTACGCGGGAAGATACTTCCATGGTGCGGATGGCTTCTTCCACGTTCTCTCCGTTCAGGTAAGTCATGGGGCGTTGGCTTTCCGGATTCAGCCGGAACGAGATGTGTATGTTCGGCATGTCGGCTTGCAGCGATTGGGTGTCGATGCCTTCGGGCGTAAAGAAACCTTTCCGGAGACTGTACAGGGTAACGGCACGATACATGGCTCCGCTATCTATATAGATGTAGCCAAGTTCGCGTGCCAAATCTTTGGCCATGGTGCTTTTTCCGCAAGACGAATGGCCGTCTATGGCGATGGTTATTTTCTTCATTTGTCTTAATGTATAAGTGATGAAATTGAAAAACGGTCCAAAGATACAGAGAAAAAGTGAAACACGGAAATTGGGGGAACACATAATAAAACCTGATGCCGGATTGTGCTTGCTTTCACGGTATCAAACCGGATTTTTGACCGTATCAAAAATATTTTTTAAGGCGTCAAAAAACAACTACGATACCAACCCGTGGCCGAAAAGCTTGCCTATATTTGCACATCATTCAATCTTACTCAAAAAACGAAAAGAGATGAAAACAGAAAAAGCCATATTTGCCGCCGGATGCTTTTG
>JAUNIV010000163.1 GCA_030523385.1 Bacteroidales bacterium
AACTCGTGACCCTCAGCTTGGGAAGCTGATGCTCTACCAACTGAGCTACTGCCGCCTGTTGCTCGTGCAAAAGTAACGCTTATTTTTGAGCTGAACAAATTAATCAGCTACATTCTTTTTTCATAACTCGATTTTAATTACCCCTCCGTAAGGAGTCAAAGCACCAAGAGCATCTTTGGGATTCAATACACCTGCGTAAATCTGTGCGTTCAACAATACGCCGCCATGTGCAAAAACAGCTATCTGGCGATAAGGTTGCCGACGGATTTCGTCCAAGAAAGCGGCTACGCGGCGATATTGGTCTTCAAAGGATTCACCATTGGTGGCCCGCACGTGCAGGTAGTCGGCATACCATTCTTGGAGCCGCGGGTCTTTTATATCATCAAAGCGTTGCATTTCCCAATCGCCGAAATTTATCTCCTTGATGCGCTCGTCGCGTTCGGCTTCGGGATAACCGCAGTAGGTGGCCAAGCGGATGCAACGGGTGAGAGGACTGGTATAGACCTTATCGAAATGAAGTCCTTCTAATTTTTTAGCTGTCTCTTCGGCTTCGTACATGAAGCTGAGCTTTAGGGGAACGTCCGTGTTGCCATAGCAAACACCTTGCGGAACATCTACGGAAGTATGTCGTATGAGGTAAATAGTCATAGGTTGTGATAGATTAAGTTGATGATTAAATAAAAAGACAATTCGCTGCATAAAAAGACTGCACCGCAACAGTCGCCCGTGTAGCCTTGTATGCGTTTGCGCATCAGAGAAATGAAAAACACGACAACTAAAGCTGGAGCAAGCGTGGCCCACCAATAACAGCTATCGAGGAAAAGGAGTACGGGCAATGCTCCTGCCAGCAATATGAGCAGCTGTGTTTTCAGGTCCATCCTGTCATATATCACTTTGGCTTTTGCCTCTTCCTCCTTGCGTGCATAAGGGAGGGTGTTTATCACTTGTGCCGAACAGAATTTGCTCCATGCATCTCCGGCCAATATGCCACAACAGGCAAGAGATATGGGTAAGGTAGTCAGTGCATTCCACATCAGTCCGAAGTAAAGGATAAGGCCGATTACTCCATAAGTGCCTATGTGGGAATCTTTCATGATGAACAGAATTTTTTCGCGCGAAGTGCCGCCGCCAAATCCATCGCAGAAATCAGCCAGACCGTCCTCATGCAAAGCACCTGTCACCAGCAAGCGGGCAATGAGTGCCAGCAAGGCGGCGATTGGTATGGGAAGGATTTGCGCAAATACCCATAGGCTACCGGCCATAATGCCTCCCGTCAGCCATCCTACGAATGGCCAATAGTCCACTACCCGTTTGAAATAAACGGGAGGAACATCGGCAATCCGCCAAAAGGGAAGGCGGGTGAAGAAGATGAGAGAAGCAAGCAGTTTCATCATGGTGTCAGAAGTATTTAGTGATGGATGCATGGGCAAAGGTGTCCATTTCATTCATCATGTTTACGGCAGATACAACAATGGGATAAGCGCAGATGGCTCCTGTCCCTTCTCCCAAACGGAGGTCTAAACTCAACAGCGGACGTGCATGCATGGCTTGTAATAACAGTTTATGTCCGCTTTCGTCTCCTTGGTGTCCGAAGATGGCGTAGGCCATCACTTCCGGATGAAGTCGTGAAGCTGCCAGCATGCAATTCGTCATGATAAAGCCGTCCACCAGAATCAGCATTTTCAGTTCGGCCGCACGCAGCATGCCACCGATGGCCATTACCATCTCGTAACCGCCGAACCAGGCTATCCGGTCTGTAGCCGAATCGCTTCCGGTGTAATTATCTACGGCTTGTTGCAATATCCGATATTTGTGAAGCACGCCGTCTGCATCAAGTCCGCTGCCTGCACCCACGCATTCTTTCAGAGGAATGCCCGTAAACAGGTGCATCCATACGGAAGACGATGAGGTGTTTCCTATTCCCATCTCTCCGAAACTCACCACATTGCATCCGTCGGCATGGATGCGGCCTATGATGTCGGCACCGCGTTCCAGGCAAAGATTCATCTCTTCATGGGTCATGGCGGGACCTTTCAGGAAGTTGCGCGTGCTTCGCCGTACGCTGCAATTAATGATGCCTTTATGGTAAGGAAGGTCGTAGTCAACTCCTGCATCAACCACCACCAGTTTGAATCCATGCTGGCGGCACAGGAAGTTCACACCGGCTCCTCCGTGCACAATGTTGCTCAGCTGTTGCCAGGTTATCTCTTTGGGTGATTTGCTTACTCCTTCTTCTACGATGCCGTGGTCGGCGGCAAAGAGTACATTGTGCGGATGGCTCAATGTCGGAGAGAGAGTCTGCTGAACCAGGCCTATCTGCAGGGCAAGTTCTTCCAACCTGCCCAATGAGCCTTTGGGTTTGGTCAGATTGTCTATCTTCTCTATGAGTGCTGTTCGCAGGCTTTCATCCGGTCGTTCTATATGGAAATCTTTCATAATGTAGATTTTAGGTTATATATTCTATTTCTTGATGGGTACCGCAATGCCCGATACCATCAGATATACTTCGTCGGCTCGTGCTGCGATGTATTGGTTTATCCAACCTTGCAAGTCGGTAAACCGACGCTGAATGGCATTCTCGGATACGGCTCCCAGGCCTATTTCATTGGTTACAAAGATAAAGGTAGCATCTTGGGCTGTGAATTTGTCGAACTCTGACTTCACGGCTTGCAGGGAGGCATCTACTTCCGATTGCAAATCGAAGAAGAAGTTGGTGCACCACAGGGTCACACAGTCTATCAGGATTACTTTGCCTTCCAGATTATGTTTGCTCAGTGTTTTCTCTTCTTCTATATTGATCCATTCCGGACCACGCCTTTCCTGATGCTTGATTACCCGTTGGCGAAACTCTTCATCCCAAATGCGTGAGGTAGCCATGTAAACCGGATGGGGTGACAAAGAGAGTGCCAACCGTTCTGCATAAGAACTTTTGCCCGACCGCTGACCGCCTGTAATGAGGATGATGCGTTTCATACTACTTTTACTTTTCGGCCGCACGCAAGATAAGCGTGGTGGCACCTAATGTAATGATGGCGCCTTCTTCTATGCGCACCCTGTCTTTCGGTCCCAATATCTCATTCATCAGGAAAGTGCCGGTGATGCTGTCATTGTCGCGCAATGTATAAGTTATTTCGCCTTGTGGGTTGCGCTTTACATGGATGATGCAGTGTTTCCGGTCCATGCTGGGGTCTGAGGTTTCAATCGGGACTTGCACTTCGGTGCCTTTGTTTTTGCGACCGATGATATTGTCGCCTTCCGACAGGGGGAGTACCTGCTTGTAGCCGAATACGTTTTCTATCACAACGATGCTTCCGCAGTCCTGTTTGTTCTCCTGCTCGTCCAACACTTCTTCTTTGCGGATGGCTTTCAGTTTGGATTTCCCTATGCGGATGCTGAATTGTTTCTTGCACTGGTCGCAAATGAATACCAATGACTGTCCTTCGGAATATTTGGTTTCATCGAACGTGATGTAATTGTCACATTTGGGACACAAAACTCTTTTCATACGTGATTGGCTTTTTCCTTTATTTGGCATTAAGTACCCAAGCATTCTTGAAAGCTTCGTCTTTCTTCAGCTCATTCAGCTTTTTGTAGGCAGCAGCTTTATCGGCAAAACTACACAAAGACAAACGATAACGTCCGTTACCTTCCACGATAGTGGCATCCTTATATCCTTTCTTCTTGTAGTCGTCCAACACTTGCTCTGCATCTTTGGCTGTTGCCAGGCTGGATACAATAATGCAATAATTATTCTTTTGGGTAGCCGTAGTGGCTGGTGTGTTATTGGCCGGCGTTTTCTTTTCTGTCGCAGCCGGGGTAGTTTCCATGCGTTTGGGAGCAACTTCTTTAGGCTGCTTCGTCGCAGCAACCGTATCGGCCTTGGAACTGTGCGCATCATCAGCTTTGGCTACCTTTTCCACTTTCACCGTAACTGGTTTCAGTGTGTTCTGATTGTGCTTTTCCTTGCTTTCTTGTTTTTTCTTTTGAGGTTCTTGCGGTATAGTCAGCAATGTTGTAGCCAATGATTGCGAACGGATGGCATCAAACAGACCGTCGGTCCCCAAAGAAGCATAATTCCCTTTGTCCACGTAGGTATTTTCCACAGGCACGGAGAGGAAGAAGAACAGAATAACGGCTACGGCTACGGCTGCTACATTGCCTGCCCATTTCCGCCCGATGTGATAAATCTTTCTTGCTTTCAAAGGCTTTGGAAGAAGTGTCTTCACTATCGGGGTGACATCTGCCGGTTCAAGACGTTTTATCGTAAATGCCCCCAATCCGTATAATGAAGGAGACAAGGCTCCGTCTTCGTTCGGATGAAATTCATAAGTACCATATATATTATAATGTAGAGTACCTATGCCATGCATCTCGGCACATCCTTCCTTGTGCAATATATCTTTAAGCTCTGCCACTTCGCGTTCTATCATGCGCGTAGCGTCCGGAAAGTCCGTGTGATGCGCCTGCATATAAGCTTGTGCCAGCAATCCGTCGTTAAGCGTAAGCTGCGGGTTGAAGCCAATGGTGCGGATGGGCGGAAGAAACAGGTGTTCTTCTTCCACATACCGTGCAGGCTGATAATGTGCGATGAAGCCTCCAAAGTCCGGAATAATCACACAGTCATTTTCCAGTAACAGAAATTCTATATGTCTAATCAATTCAATCATATTGCAAAAATAGCGTTTTTATTCCATTCCTGCGCAACTTTTATCAAAGAAAATGACGGCAGCCACATAAATTATTGTAATTTTGTGGCCGGAAAAAGTTAGACAGACTATTAATGTAATCTCAATGAATATAGCAATTGTAGGAACCGGATATGTGGGACTGGTAACAGGAACATGCTTTGCCGAGACAGGTATGAATGTGACGTGTGTGGATGTAGATGCCGAGAAGATAGCACGTTTGCAAAAGGGCATCATTCCCATTTACGAACCGGGACTGGAAGATATGGTTATGCGCAATGTGACAGCAGGGCGTCTTCACTTCACTACTTCTTTAGAATCATGTTTGGATCATGTCGATATTGTATTTAGTGCTGTCGGGACTCCGCCCGACGAGGATGGAAGTGCCGATTTGCGCTATGTGCTTGAGGTGGCTCGCACCATCGGCAAGCATATAAACAAGTATGTTCTGGTGGTCACTAAGAGCACTGTCCCCGTAGGTACGGCCCGCAAGGTGAAAGCCGCTATTCAGGAAGAACTGGACAGGAGAGGAGTAAAGGTAGATTTCGATGTGGCTTCCAATCCGGAGTTTCTGAAGGAAGGCAATGCCATTGATGACTTTATGAGTCCCGACCGTGTGGTGGTGGGAGTGGAGTCTGAAAGAGCAAAGAAACTGATGACAAAACTCTATAAGCCTTTCATGCTGGTAAATTTCCGGGTGATTTTCATGGATATCCCGTCTGCCGAGATGACTAAATATGCGGCCAACTCCATGCTGGCCACCCGTATCAGTTTTATGAATGACATAGCGAACTTATGCGAACTGGTGGGAGCCGATGTCAATATGGTGCGCGACGGCATAGGGTCTGACAGCCGTATCGGGCGTAAGTTTCTTTATCCGGGCTGCGGCTATGGCGGCTCCTGCTTTCCCAAGGATGTGAAAGCCTTGATTAAGACTGCCGAACAGAATGGCTATTCCATGCAGGTGCTGAAAGCCGTAGAAGATGTCAATGAGAAACAGAAGGGAATCTTGTTCGAGAAGCTGCAAAAGCTGTTCGGAGGTAATCTGCAGGGCAAGACGGTAGCTTTGTGGGGGTTGGCTTTCAAACCCGGCACAGACGATATGCGCGAGGCTCCTGCCTTGGTGCTTATAGACAAACTAAAGCAAAGCGGTTGCCGCGTTCGGGCATACGACCCGGCTGCCATGAACGAATCACGCCGTCGGGTGGGCGAGAGCATTTACTATGCACGCGACATGTATGATGCAGTTCTTGACGCCGATGCCCTGATACTTGTCACCGAATGGAAGGAATTCCGCCTGCCTGCATGGGGAGTGATAAAGAAAGCCATGAAGCAACCTGTGGTGTTGGACGGAAGAAACATCTATGATGGCGATGAATTGCACGAAATGGGATTTGCTTATCACTGCATAGGAAAGTGAGTAAAAACAACAAATAGAAAATAAGATCATGTATAAAACGCTTTCTATTTTTTTATTGTCTGCCATACTGGCCGCTTGCGGGGAATCGCGGCAGCAAAGCTCTTCTGCCGCCGAGGACAAGGAAG
>JAUNIV010000164.1 GCA_030523385.1 Bacteroidales bacterium
ACAAGGCGGTATAGCCGTCCTGCGCATGGAGGTATTCCATGATTACCCAATAGGCGCCATATCCGGCCATGCCTTCGTGTTTAATCAGATTCATCACTTTTGCATTGTTGCGTACGTTCCTGTCGTGAGGAAAATAAAAGCTCTTTGTTGCCATATAATATCTCGTTTCTATTTTTATTAAACAATACCTTTTCTCAAAAGGAACGCGAAGGTACAAATAATAAAAATAATTGGGGTACATTAAATTGATCACTTTATTACGCCCTTAACAACTGGCATTCAAATCATTAAGTGCATAAAAAGTGATCAATTTAACATACCTCCTTTTTTAGCAAAAGATTGTTAAGGCCTTCATATCTATCTGTATTACAAGAATAAAGGGGAAACCTATTACTCCATTGTTTTCTCCTATACTTTGCCAATAGCCGATAAAACAATCTCAAGAAAACGTAAACCAATCTGCTTTTTAGTTATTTTAATTAAACGTCGTGCAGTCTTCCTGCAATTATTTCGTTTCTTTGTTAAGAACATTCAGTTACGAACCAAAACAAGAACAGAATATGAAAACAGGTTATTTATGGCTGTTGATGTGGCTGATGGCGGGCATATTCGCTCCCTTGCAGGCACAAGATTATGACCAAATGTGGAAAAACGTGGAAGAACTGACACAAGTAAAGGACTTGCCCCAATCGGCACTGAAAGAGGTGCAGCTTATCTATGACAGGGCAAAGGCGGAACAAAACGTGCCGCAAATGATGAAAGCGTATCTGAGCCTGATGAACATACGCGGAAACCTCACTCCCGACAGTCTGCAAGTGGACATTGAGGGATTGGAGAAGTGGGCGGAGAGCGAGCAGAAGCCCGAATACAAGGCGGTGCTCTACTCCATATTGGGCGAAGTGACCCTACCTAAGGATTTTGAGAAAGGATTCAACTGCCTGAAGCTGTCCTTGAAGGATGCGGAGGCATTGGCCGCCTATGATGCCGGAGACATGAAGCCGATGACGGAAAGCGGAAAGACCAGCCGCAAATACTTCGGCGACAACCTGTACGACCTGCTGGCACGACGGGCCATCCGCTTATGGAACTCATGGCAGGCACAACAGCACGGCAACCAGACCATCGCGCTGCCCGAAGGGGTGAGGGACATGAAAGGTTTCGAGCAAGCCACCCTTACGCCGGCTTCGGAATGGGATGCCGTGGGCGAAAGGCTGATAGCCGCACAGTCGTTGCTGCGCATCTATAGCGCACAGGGCAACCGGAATGCATGGCTGCTCACTGCCGTAGAGACATGGACCAACCAACTGATAACTTTGGGCGAAAGTATAAACAGGGATACCGCCGAAGCGCAACTGAAGGAATGGATACAAACCTACGCCGATGCAGAGACCTGTGCCGAAGTCTATTTGGCATTGGCCAACCAGATGGCAGGCCGCGACAATCCGTCCGAACAGCTGCGGATAGTGCGCGAAGGCATCGCCCGCTACCCGTCTTACGAACGGATAAACGAACTGAAGAATGTGGAGAAGCAAATCCTGAATCCTTCGCTGCAACTACAGGTGCTACCTGCCTATCCCGGCAAGGAATTGGGTATACAGGTATATCACCGCAATCTGAAAGGCTTTACCTTATATACTTATAAGATAGACTTGCCCGTCACCGAAACGGAAAAGGTGAACCAGAACACGGTCTCCAAATACGGGAAGCTCTTGAAGCGGGAACATTTTGACCTCCCTCCCACTCCCGATTACCGCACGGCCTACACCGAACTGAAAACCACCGCACCTGCTAAAGGCATATACTATCTGTTGGCTGCGCCCGACGGGCAGAAGCTCAACCAAGCTTCGGGCACGCTCCTGCCGCTCACTTCATTGCAACTCATTTATCGCTCATGGGGCGACAAGCAGTATGAGATGATTGTGGTGGATAAGGACAGCGGACGGCCGGTGGCCAATGCGGAAGTGGTGATTTACTCCCACATGCCCAAAGGATACATGGAAGAGAAATCCTATCAGACGGATGCCAAAGGAATCGCGACCTTCGAGGGAACCTTGAAGAATCCCATCTATGCCAACGCCCGCACGGCGGATGACAAGTATATGGCCATCAGCCGGCTTTGGATAAACAACAACGTGCTTTCCGACACAGAGTCTGCACAGGAACAAGTACGCCTGTTTACCGACCGCTCCATCTACCGCCCCGGACAGACGGTATATTTCTCCGGTTGGGCTTATGCCTGTATGGAGAACGACCGGGCACAAGTCCTGCCGGGCAAGCAGCTCACCGTAACCTTACGCGATGCCAACTGGCAGGAAGTCGAAAAGGTGAACGTCGCAAGCAACGAGTTCGGCTCTTTTGCAGGACAGTTCGTGCTGCCTGCTTCCGGTCTGCCGGGTTCTTATACGTTGGTTGCAGAAAAGGAACGGACTTACATACGGGTGGAAGAATACAAGCGACCTACCTTCGAAGTGACCATGGACACCGTCAAGACTGCCTATCGGGCTGGTGACTCCATCCGGGTGAGCGGTGTGGCACGCACCTTTGCCGGTGCTCCTCTGCAAGGCGCAACCGTGCGTTACAAGGTGGCCCGGATGAAAGATTTGTGGTACACACGCGGACAAGAAAGCAATCGGGAAACGGGTGAGACAGTGACCGATGCCGAAGGACGTTTCTCACTCCCCGTATATTTCCTGCCCGAAAAAGACGAATGGGTAAACCGAGCATATTGTTATGAGATAACGGCCGAAGTAACCAACCTGTCGGGCGAAACGCAAACGGGTACACTGAAATTGCCCATCGGCACTTCTTCGGTAATAACCGATCTGATTTGCCCGGGAACATGGGTGAAGGAGAAACAAGAGCCTATCACCTTCCGGGTAACCAATCTGAGCAACAAGCCTGTGGCTACGGAAGTAACTTACACGGTATATCGGATGAACGGAATAGAAAAAGGAGACAGCCTGCTGACCGCCTCCGCCGCATCCAACAAGGAATTGATAGCCGAAAGCATTTATGCACTCCCTTCGGGCAGATACTTCATAAAGACCACTGCCCGCGACGAATGGGGACGGGAAAGCCATTCGGAACGCGCCATTACCTTGTTCTCGTATGCCGACCGGAAAGTACCCGGCGGAGGTGATTCATGGTGTTACCTGACGGGCGGCACATTCAACGACAAAGAGCCAGCAACCTTGTTTGTGGGCAGCAGCAAGCAGGACGTGTGCCTGTTCTACGATGTGTTCAGCGGCAACAAACGGTTGGAGAGCCGGCAGATTCATTTCTCTGACTCCCTGCTATCCTTCCGCTTTGACTACAAAGAAGAATATGGCGACGGCGTATGGGTGACGTATGCCTTTGTGAAATCGGGCACATTGTATGCCAACGGATTCCGTATCGAGAAGCCTCAACCCGACAAGCGTCTGCTATTGAAGTGGACGACTTTCCGCGACAAGCTGCAACCCGGAGCCAACGAAGAATGGAAGCTGAACATCCTGCATCCCGACGGCACACCGGCGCAGGCAGAATTGTTGGCAGCCATGTATGATGCTTCATTGGATGTCTTCAGTAGCCACGATTGGCGTTTCTCACTGGCTTTCACCCGCCGCATACCGTGGCATCTTTGGGGGATGCCAAATGAAGACCGCAGATTTTTTTATTTCGACTTCCCCATCCAATGGTTGAAGGCGGAAGCCTTGTCATACAGCGACTTGATTTCTCCTTATATCTACAGACCTTTGAGCATCAGAGGCGGCGGATTCCCCATGTATAAGGCACGCGCCATGTCGGCCAATGCAGTGGCAGTGGAAGAAACCGGAGCTGCCGTAGAAGTGAAATATGTGCCGGTAGCAGTAGAAGAACACGATGCAGCCATCACCGATGTGGTGTTTGAAGAAGAGATTATCCCTATCCACGGACAAGAACAAAAGCAAAGAATACCCGACAACTTGCAGCTTCGCCAGAACTTTGCTGAGACAGCTTTCTTCTATCCACAGCTCCGCACAGACTCCACAGGTACG
Source organism: Bacteroidales bacterium (assembly GCA_030523385.1). GTDB lineage: Bacteria > Bacteroidota > Bacteroidia > Bacteroidales > Bacteroidaceae > Phocaeicola. The sequence continues at coordinate 4,017 of JAUNIV010000164.1, forward strand.
GTGAGCATAGCTTTCACATTGCCCGAAAGCCTGACGGAATGGAAATTCATGGGGCTGGCACATACCCTGCAAATGGATTACGGACAGATAAGTGCCACGGCTAAGGCAGTCAAAGAGTTTATGCTACAGCCCAACATGCCGCGTTTTGTACGGGTGGGCGACAAGGCGAGCATAGCTGCCACATTGGTCAACCTGTCCAAAGAGGCCGTGAGCGGCACTGTCCGCATGGAACTCTTTAATCCGGAGACAGAGAAGGTAATCAGTGTGCAGAAGCAGAAGTTCTCCGTGCAGCCGGGCGAGACAGGCAAAGTTAGCTTTGCATTCACCGTCAGCGCAGACCATTCGGTATTGGCTTGCCGGATGATAGCAGACGGCGGAACATTCAGTGACGGCGAACAACGCTACCTCCCCGTACTGACCGACAAGCAGTGGATAACCGAAACACTTCCGCTGAACGTGCGCGGTGAAGGTTCGCAGACTTTCCCGTTGGATGACTTGTTCAATCGTCACAGCTCCACAGCCGACAAGCACAGGCTGACGGTGGAATTTACGGAAAACCCCGTATGGTATGCCATACAGGCACTTCCTTCGGTAGCCAATCCGCAGAACGAAGATGCCCTGTCATGGGCCACGGCCTACTATGCCAACAGCTTAGCGGCATACATCGTGCAGACCCATCCGCGCATCAAGCAAGTGTTCGACAGTTGGAAGGCACAAGGAGGCTGCAAGGAAACATTCCTGAGCAACCTGCAAAAGAATCTGGAATTGAAAAACATCCTGCTGGCCGAAACGCCCTGGATAGCCGAAGCTACGGACGAAGCGCAGCAAAGACAGCGCATCGCCACGCTCTTCGACCTGAACGAGATGAACAACCGATTGGCTCTGTCCGCCCAAAAGCTGCGGGACTTGCAACTGGCGGAAGGTGCATGGAGCTGGTACAAAGGCATGTCGGGCAACCGCTACGTCACTACCCAAATCATGGAGATGCTGACCCGTCTGCAAGCACTGACAGGCTCCACACCGGACAACAGCATACAGCAGATGTATCAACAGGGCATGCAATACCTGACCCAACAGGCCGAAAAGGAATGTAAGGAGATGAAAGAAGCGGAAAAGAAGGGAACTCCTCAGCTCTATCCTTCCGAACAAGTGTTGAAGTATCTGTATATCTGCGCCCTGAACGGCTCTACGGACTCTCAGGCAAACCGCTATTTCGTGGAGAAGCTGTCCGGCAACCATGCAGGATTGAGCATTTACGGCAAGGCTATCGGAGCCATCGTGTTGCAGCGTCATGGCAAGACTGCCGCCGCCCGGGCGTTCATGCAGTCCTTGATGGAATATTCGGTAGCCACGGAGGAGATGGGACGTTACTTCGACACACCCAAAGCACTCTACTCATGGCGTTCCTATAAGATTCCTACCGAAGTAGCTGCCATGGAAGCCCTGCGGCTTCTCGACCCGGACTCACAAGCCATAGACGAGATGAAGCTTTGGCTGCTGAAGCAGAAGCAGACACAGGCATGGGATTCTCCGGTCACCACTGCCGATGCCTTGTATGCCCTGATGAGCGGTGTGTCCTCCGAAGGATTGTCGCCCACGGGAAGAGTTACCATCACTTTGGGCAAGGAAGTCATCTGCACTCCGGAGAACGATGCAGCGGGCTACATCAAGGAAACTCTGACCCATGATGTGACGAACGTCCAGCAAGTGACCGTAGAGAAAGAAGGTACGGGCACAGGCTGGGGAGCCATCTATGCACAATACTTAGAGGACATCGACAAAGTGCAGGGGAAAGGCAACGCCTTGTCCGTCAGCCGCAAGTTGTATAAAGACAAGAAGGCTCTGAGCGAATCGGCCACGCTGAAAGCAGGCGACAAAGTGACCGTCCGACTGGAGATAAAGGCCGACAGAGACATGGACTTCGTGCAGATAAAGGACGACCGTGCTGCCTGCATGGAGCCTGCCGATGTGCTTTCGGGCTATCGTTGGTCAGACGGATTGGGTTATTATCAGGTCACCCGTGATGCCTCTTCCCTGTTCTTTATCGACAAGCTGCGCAAAGGCAGTTACGTGCTGGAATATCAGGTGTATGTAACTAACAACGGTACCTACCGTTCGGGGACAGTCTCCATACAGTCGGCCTACGCACCGGAATTTGGCGGACATGCACCGGGATATAAAGTGCAGGTGAAGGAGT
>JAUNIV010000165.1 GCA_030523385.1 Bacteroidales bacterium
GTGACACTGATTCGTCAATCAGTGTCAGCGATTCGTCAATCAGTGCCACTGACTGACGAAGCACTGGCAGTGATTAAGGAATGTAACAAGACGCGAAGAACTTTGCATGTAGAGGCGAACGATTATAGATGGAGAACTTTCAGGTTTTGTATAGTGAATCAGTATGAAAACCTTCGCGACACCGCCCAAAGCCCTGTGCAGACCACCGTGCAGAGCATGATAAGCCCTACGGTAGAATAAATCATATTGCCAATGCCCGTCAGCGGAGCCACGACGCCACCGAGGAAGAACGGCATAGCCCCCAACAATGCAGAAGCCACCCCTTTGTTTCCGTCAACCACATTCAGCGCACAAGTCATAGACACGGGAGTAATCATCCCCACACTGAACAACATCAAGAACAGCGGAACCTCGAACAACCCGAAAGGCCACTCCAGACAAAGGGCCAACGAAGTGAGCAGACTCATCAGCAACAATCCCGTCACACTCAGGGTCGCAGCCCTCCTCATGTCTTTCATCTTCATGATGAGGGCACTGCCAATCACCAGACCTACGGCATTGAATGCGAAGCAGACACTATACTGCATGGGAGTCAGCCCAAAGTGATTCTGAAAGATGAAAGGAGAAGCCGAAATATAAGCCATCAGTGCGGCCGAAGAGAAGCCCATGAGCAGCGTCATAACGACAAAACCTTTGTTGTGTCCTATGGACCAATAGCATTGAAAGGACTTCCAGACAGGTATTTGCAGCCTTTTTTCCTTTGGCAGAGATTCATCCAGCCTGCGGCATCCCATCCAAAGGCAAACACCCCACACACCCAACACGGCAAATGCTCCCTGCCATGTGGTAAGGCTGAAAGCAGCACCTCCAATGACCGGAGCTATGATGGGCGCAACGCCCTGCACGGCTGCAAGAATGGCAAAATAGCCCGACAGTTCATCGGCCTTGAACGTATCGGCCACAATGGCTTTGGATATGACCAATCCGCCCGCACCGGTAATGCCTTGAAGCAATCGGAAGAACAGGAAAGGATGAATATCCGTAGATAACATACAGCCAACGGTAGCAATCACGAAGAGCACAAGGCTCCAAAGCAAGGGCCTTTTACGCCCATACTTGTCGGCAATGGGTCCGATGAGCAGTTGTCCGATGGACAGTCCCAACATTCCGGCGGTCAGACTGGTCTGAATCACCGCTTCGGGTTTGGAGAAATAGGAAGTCAGTTCGGGAAGGCATGGCAGATAAAAATCGGTAACGAAAGGACCAAATGCTGTCAGGTTTCCCAGAATGGTCATCAATGTTTTCTTTTTCATCATGCGCTCCATAAAATCAACGTCCCTTTAACTTTTTCATGAAGCTTGCAAAAGCCGGTTCAAAATCCTTAAACAATTCAGTGCCTCTGTTCTTCATCATCACACCGCTAAACAGTTTCAGTCCGATAGCAAACTGCGTAGCTTCCTGTTCATCGCGAAAGCGTCCGCTCTCTTTCATAAACTCGATGATACGGAATATATCATCGTGATTCTCAAAACCAATTTCCACGGAAGCCTGTACGTGTCCGGCTTCTTCAATCTTCTCCAACTGAAGATGATACTTATACTCTTTCATTGTCTTAATAATATGAATGTTAAACATATATATGCAAAAAGAGTGCCCTGCCACGAAGTTTACAATTAGACTTACGTGACAGGGCACTACATATTGCTTTTACGGCTGCAATGTTAACAAAAGATATTATGATGACCAAATATTTGGTGTGTTTCTGTTTTTATTTTCTGTTTACTTCTAAGTATTCCCATTGTTTTTTTATCCTTATTATGCGAGAGTTTGCAATTCTTTTTATCAGTTTGTTGACACAAATAATAATAATGCATATACTAACTGTCCCAAAATAATAAAAAACGAGGATGTGCATTCTCTCTTCATTTTTTGATGTGGCATGCTTTTAATCCTGTTATCATTTCCGCATTGGTCACAGATGGATTGAAATGCTCGACTTTCACAGGTATGGAATCCTGAGTTTCGCCTCCCCAAATCAATTCTCCGGAATATAGAACCCGGCTCTTCCAATACAGTGTTCCCTCAACAAAGAACTTATAGTTTCCCGAAGGGACACGGTTGCCTTTATCGTCCGTTCCGTCCCATCGGTAGGTCAAGACGCCATTCCGTGGTGTTGCTCCTGTTATGGCATCTACCTGTGCGGCAGTCATGGTTTGGGGCTTTGCCTTGCTTACCCAAACCGGGACGGCATCTTCCCGGTATTCATATCCGCCTTTTGCCGTAAACGATGTGGCGTACAAAGTACGCACCAACCTTCCTGTTTCATCTTCTATCCAAATGGCATATTGGCTGGAAGCAATGCCACCACGATGAAATCTGAAAGAAATCTCCAACCGTTCTTCTCCACAGTCGGCTGTCCGTGTTTCTTCTGCTCTTAAATGATTACACCCGTACAGCACACTACAGACAGATGCAAGTGCAATCAACATAAATACGACTCGTTTCATACATCCTATTCTTTTATGGCTTTTAGCCTGATTCGTACATAATCAATGTGCCAACTCCCCTGGTTGAACAAGTCATTGCTCAGTGCCTGTTCAGCTTCAGAGAGAATTTCATTTTCCGTATTTGCATCCATCATGCGGAACGGTTGTTTGTCAAACATCCTTATCCAGTCTCTCAAACCGCATTCGCCGTTTTTGCAGGCAGTCGGACGGTCGAACAACCAAGCGTAAACTACCTTGAATCCTGCCTGTTCCAATAGGGTGGCATATTCGCCTATGGTGGGGAAATAAAAGGAGAAGGCATATTCCAACCCTCTTTTGCGGAAACTCTGTCGCAATGCTTCATGAACCTTTGACGCACATCCTTTGCCACCAAATTCGCACACCAACTCTCCGCCCGGCTTCAAGGCACGGTTTATTTGTCTTAAAAGGAGCGGTTGCTTATCCCTGTCAATCCAATGGAAGACGGCATTGGAAAAGACTGCATCTACAGGTTCATCCACTGTGAAGTCCAATGCATCCGATTTTATGAATGTCAGTTCGGGATAACTGCTTCGGGCTATGCCAAGCATCTCCTCCGAAGCGTCAATGCCCGTGACATTCAGCCCCATCTCAGACAAGCGTTTCGTCAGCATTCCGTTTCCACAACCCAGGTCTATGACTCTATCCCCGGTATGTACATCCAGAAGGTTCAGTACATCTTCTCCGTAGCGGGGTACAAAGGAGAAGTCCTGTAAGTATTCTTGTGCATTCCAATCAATATTCATAGATATTTGTTTTTAGTTTCTTCATCAGAAAACTTGTGATGACAATTCGGGTCGCTCATCCTGATGCCAGTAAGGATAAGGCTTTTCCGTCTTGCTGGCAGCATCGAGGCGGCTGATCTGCTCTGCCGTAAGTTTCCAGTCCACCGCACCAAGGTTCTGCCGGAGCTGTTCTTCGGAGCTGGCTCCAATGACGAGGCTGCACACCGTGGGGCGTTGCAACAGCCAGTTCAATGCGACTTGCGCCACCGTCTTTCCTGTTTCCGCTGCCAGTTCGTCCAATACATCTATTATATTATACAGGCGGTCGTATGACACCACGTTATCCCTCACGGGCGCACCACCACGCGCCACTCTTCCGTCTTGTGGCACAGGGTTGTTCCTGCGGTAGCGTCCTCCCAAACGTCCGGCTGCAAGCGGACTCCAAACTACGGTACCCACCTGCTGGTCTATGCCAAGCGGCATCAGCTCCCATTCGAAATCGCGGTTCAGCAATGAGTAATACACTTGATGCGCCACATATCGGCTCCATCCGCGCCTTTCAGATACCGAAAGCGACTTCATCAGCTGCCAACCGGAGAAGTTGGAACAACCTATGTAGCGTATCTTGCCACTGGTCACCAGGTCGTCAAGTGCTCGTAGCGTTTCCTCCACGGGTGTGTTGGCATCAAAGCCGTGCATGTAGTAGAGGTCGATATGGTCTGTGCCAAGTCGGCGCAGGCTTGCCTCGCATGCCTCTATCAGATGGAAGCGCGATGCGCCTTCCTCGTTACGGCCTTCGCCCATGGGAAATGTTCCTTTGGTGGCAATGAGCACCTTGTTGCGCTTTCCGGCAATCGCTTTGCCCAATATTTCCTCAGCCAGTCCGCGCGAATATATGTCTGCCGTATCGAACATATTCAGCCCTGCTTCTAAGCACATATCCACCATGCGCGTAGCTTCCTCCACGCCTGTATGTCCCCAGCCTTCGAATCCGTGAGAGCCTCCAAATGTTCCTGTTCCCAATGTCAATGCCGGGACGAAAAGTCCCGAACCGTTCAGTTTACGATATTCCATAATGACAAGTATTTTAATATTATACAATTGATTTTCATACAAGCAGCATAAGTACAGACACGCAAGTGACAGCAGTCGTGAAATAGCGAAATCCCTTTTCAGGCAGTCGCTTGACTAAGAGGATGCCGAGCACGCCACCCATTAGCACGAAAGGCACCACACAGACATCCAATGCAAGTGACGAAGCTGTGATATTGTTCCATGCCAGTACCTGAACAGGGATTTTCAGGTAGTTTATCACCAAAAAGAACCAAGCGTTAGTTCCCACAAAACTGTACTTCGGCATCTTGACCGACAGGAGGTAGATTGCCATCACCGGTCCGGCGGCATTGCCTATCATGGTAGTGAATCCGCCAAGCAACCCGAACAACGGTCCATACCACCAGCAGGAGGACAAGCTGTTTTCTTTTCCTTTCCATTCCGACCAAAGCATGACGACAAGCACGGCAAGCAGACAGCCGCCCATCAGATGCTTAAATTCGGCAGGCGGCACGTGTTTATCGACAAGCAATGCCACGGCAAATCCTGCCAATGCGGCAGGCAATAGTTTCAGCACATACTTCCACTCCGCAATGCGGCGATAGTAGAACACTGCCACCAAGTCCGCCACGCACAAGATGGGAAGTATCAACCCTGTGGAAGGCTTTGCTCCGAAGGTCATAGCCATCAGCGGTACTGCCAACAGGCTGATGCCTTGAAGACCCGTTTTTGACATTCCAATCAGCAACGCCGAAAGGAAAAGCATTCCCCAATCCGAGGGGGATTGCATCCACATAGAGAAATCCATAATTACACCATAATTATATGTTCACCTTTATTCTTTTTGTTTTACCGCTGCAAAGGTACAGACAAAAAAGCATCTATCATTCCACAATATTTGCAGCTTCATTCGTTATATTTGCAAACGGAATAAAAGATGTGACAAAGCCTTTTGTATGTGTTCTGATATTTACAGCCAAGGTACTTCATAATTTGAGTCTAAGTCATCTGTAACAAAAAAGTTCGACCTACTTTCGTCATCGAATTAAAAAAGAATATTTTAAAAAAGTGGAGTCATACTGAGGTAAGAAGTTTATTTTTTTGTGCTATACACATTTGCCTATTATAGATAGATTGCTTATTTTTGTTCCATAATCCATAAATAAAAGAAAACTTTGATGGGAAAACAGACAGTGTATAATCGGATAGAGGAAAGTCAGGACTGTGTATCTGAATCATTTGTACCTTATGGGGATATCAATGCTATGAAAGTGCAATTAGTCAATCGCATCATGCGTATGGATAAGTCTGAAGAGGTGCTTTCGGTTTTGGACTTTGTTCGTGAAAGGTGCAACTCTGAATTCGAAGAAGAATGGAGGAGAAGTCTGTCCATAGAGGAATTCCGTTGCCAATGTAAAGACAAACTGAGAAAATTATACGGGGAAGATGGAAATTAAGATATTGCCCGAAGCGGATGATTTTCTTACATCGCTAGCTACGGTGTTGGTCAATGAAGGCTATAAGCCAACTTATAAAGCAGCCGAAAAGATAGTGGACGATATTCTTGATTATATATCCCGTTTGGATTTGGTGCCTCACTACAGATTACCTCTTTCTGTAAAATATCATTTTATAGAATATGGTGAAGATTTATGGTATGCTTTCTTTACCCGTAAAAGTTCTCCCCATACTACATGGTATGTATTCTTCACAAAGTCTAATCATCGCATACTGGTAAAACATATCAGCAACAATTGGCTGGAAGGCCAATACATACGATAAATAAACCCTATATTGCTTTTATCTCTATAACAGGAGTAAGCAGTTAAAAACGACTATTAAGTTCCTATGTTTAAAATCGGAAGTGACGGATAACATAAGATAGCCCTAAAAA
>JAUNIV010000166.1 GCA_030523385.1 Bacteroidales bacterium
ATATGCGTGAAAACGGGTATCGCTATTCAGGAAAGCGCAGGCAGAACATTGCCTTTATTCCAAAGCAATGCTCTCCACTTTCATGTCCTGCAACTGCAAAAAGATAGAGGCAGATTCTTCAAACTTGTCTTTGCTTTCGGTGGTGAGAAAACGACATGTGCCTCCTTTGGTGCAACGGGCATCCATCTCACGATGCCTGCTCAAATAATCTTTCAGGCTTTCTGCCACATATTCCCCCTGAGCGATAATGCGTATGTGCGACGGAGTAAATTGCCTGATTTTATCCAGCAACAAAGGATAATGGGTGCAGCCCAATATGAGGGTATCAATCTCGGGGTCTTTGTCCAGCAAGCGGTTGATATGCTGCTTCACGAAATAATCGGCTCCTGCCGATCGGGCTTCGTTGTTTTCCACCAAAGGTACCCATAACGGACAGGCTTCTCCACTCACAACAATGCCCGGAAACAACTTATGTATCTCCAACAGATAGGACTCTGAACGAATGGTGCCGCTGGTAGCCAACACTCCCACATGACGGTTGCGGGTGATTTCGCCTACACATTCGGCGGTGGGACGAATCACTCCAAGCACCCTGCGGGTAGGATCCATCAGCGGAAGATTGACTTGCTGGATGGTACGCAATGCCTTGGCCGATGCCGTGTTGCACGCCAAGATGACCAACGGACAGCCCAATCGGAACAGCTTGTCAACAGCCTGCAAGGTAAATTCATAGACGACTTCAAAGGAACGGGTGCCATAAGGAGTGCGTGCATTATCCCCCAAATAAATATAATCGTATTCGGGCATCAGCTCGCGGATTTTCGCTAAAATAGTCAGACCACCATAACCGGAGTCGAACACTCCGATAGAGCCGTTTTGCGGGAAAGAAGATAGACACATGATAATAAAAAAGCACGAATCACCCGAGCATAAGCGGAAGAACCCGCCCCCGGCAATTCGTGCCTGAATGATTTTCTTTATTTTTTAAAGTCCCAATTTTGCTTTCACAGCCGAAGTTACGTCCGTAGAAAGAGTTTCGCTGACAAAAGGAATGTTTGTCGTGCTCAAATCAAAGATGTAAACATAACCGCCTTCCTGGCCTACAGCCTTGATGGCATCGTCAATTTTCTTGGCAATGGGGTCCATCAGATCCATCCAAGCCTTCTGGAGCTGCTGCTGTGCATCTGCCTGAAACTGCATTCCTTTTTCCTGCAAATCCTGCAACTCTTTCTGACGTCTTTCCTGAATATTCTTAGGAAGATTGGCTTGTTCCTGCTGATATTCCGTGTACTTCTTGGTCAACTCATCGCCTGCGCGCTTTATTTCATCCTCGTATTGTTTCTGCATCTGCTGGATTTCGGTCTGCGCCTTGGTGTAATCAGGCATGATGGTCAGAATCTCTTGTGACTTGATGTGCCCGAATTTCTGGGCGAACACACTCATCGGAAGGATGAGCAAAAGTAATAAAGCAATTTTCTTCAACATAGTTCTATTATTATTAGTTATTTCATTTCTTGATTATCGGTTGCAAATGTAGGAAATTAATTTGAATATCCTAACTTTGAAAGCACTTCATTGCTGATATCTATGCTCGGAGTAGCAAAAATAATACTTTGGGCAGAAGCACGGTCCACTACTACTGCATAACCCTTCTGTTCTGCTATCTGTTTCACCGCCTGGTATATCTTATCCTGGATGGGGGCAACCAATGCTTCCTGCTTCTTAGCCATTTCACCATCGGGACCGAAATATTTCTTTCTCAGCTCGGCAGCTTCTCTTTCTTTAGCCACGATAGCCTCTTCACGCTGGGTCTTTTGTGCGGCAGTCAGAGAGGCCGATGCCTTCTGATAATCTTTATAGAGTGCTTCCGCTTCCTTTGCTTTGGCTTCCACCTCGCTCTGGTATTGCTGAGAAGCCTGGTTGAGCTGGTTGTTCGCCTGTTCGTAGGCCGGAATACTGTTCAAGATGTACTCCATGTCTATCAAGGCAAACTTCTGGGCACTGGCTGTGAATGCACAAGCCACAAACAATAACATCAATAGAATAGTCTTCTTCATAATTGCTTTGTTTTTTAAGTTGTTAAAATTCTTGTCCTAAAATAAAGTGGAACTGGCTTCCGCTATACTGGCTGGAGCCATTGATCTTATCGAAACCATACGCCCAGTCAATACCCATCATACCAATCATAGGCAGGAAGATACGGACACCCACACCGGCCGAACGCTTCAGCTGGAACGGATTGAACTTGCTGACTTCCGTCCATGCATTACCGCCTTCAATGAAGCCGAGGGCATAAATGCTGGTGGAGTTTTCGAGCATCAAAGGATATCGCAATTCGGCACCCAAACGCACGTAGGCATAACCTTCACTACCGTATGGGGTCAATGCTCCGTTCTCATAACCGCGCAATGCAATGGTTTCGGATGCATAGCTGGTGCTATAGCCTGTCATACCGTCACCACCCACATAGAATGTTTCAAAGGGTGATTTCTTATACTTGTTATAATGTCCCAACAGACCGAACTCGGCACGTGTCATGATAACCGGACATTTCTGTCCTCCGGTCAATGCCGTATAAGTCTTTGACTTGAATTTCCATTTGTGATACTCAATCCAGTTGTACATGCTGGCAGCCTCATCGTAATCGTCTTTACCATAGACTGAATAGTCTTTGTTACTAAAGAGAGAATACGGCGGAGTCAGCTGTACGGAAGCAGAGAACTCTGAACCGCGACGGGGGAAGATAGGATTGTCCGTAGAGTTACGCGCCAACGTAAAGCCTATACTGAGGTTGTTGCAATTACCCGTGGACATGTATTCACCATTGTTCAGCCGGATATACAAATAACTCCAGTCTTTCAGGATAAAGCGCTGATAAGAAAGTTCGGCCGAGAGCGTGAAATAGTCATCGGGCCATTTCAGACGCTTACCCCATCCGATAGACGCTCCAAACATCTGAATAGACTTATCCGGGTCGTAGTAAGACTCATAATTATTATAATAATTGTAACCATAATAATTGCTCAACCCACTATAATAGTTGTAGTAATTATTCATGTAAGCAGAGTTATAGTAATTGCTACTGATATCTGTCTGTATGGAATAGAAAGCGGATATGGAGAATGAATTGGGACGCTTTCCGCCAAACCAAGGATCGAAGAATGAAATGCTATACGACTGGTAATAACTACCGTTGGTCTGTCCGCTGATAGTCAGTGTCTGTCCGTCGCCTTGCGGCAGGAAGCCACGATAGTTGTCACTCTTATGGAACAGATTGGCCATAGAGAAATTGGTAAACTTCAGACTCAACTTACCAATCACACCTGTCTGTCCCCAACCGGCCGAGAATTCCACCTGGTCATTGGCTTTAGACTCCAGGTTCCAGTTGATATCTACCGTACCGTTTGTCGGGTCGGGCTGTACATCGGGCTGGATATTCTCGGGATTGAAGTGTCCCATCTGTGCGATTTCACGATAAGAACGCTCCAAAGCTTCCTTGCTGAACAAGTCGCCCGGCTTGGTTCTCAACTCACGGCGAACCACGTTTTCATACAAACGGTCATTACCGTTGATGCGCACCTTGCTGATAGATGCCTGCGGTCCTTCCTGAATACGCATTTCCAAATCAATAGAGTCGCCGTCGATGTTTACTTCCACCGGATCCAGGTTATAGAACACGTAACCTTTATTGTAATAATAGTTACCGATAGCGTCTTCATCACCGGTCAGGCGTTCTGTCATCAACTTCTGATTATACACATCTCCTCTTTTCATACGGAGCTGTTCGTCCAGCCAGTCTGAAGGATAAACGGTATTGCCCACCCAAGTCACGTTACGCAGATAATACTTTTCTCCTTCTTCTATCTTCATATAGATATCCACCGTGCGGTCGTCGTAAGGAGAAATGCTATCCACCACGATCTGTGCGTCGCGATAACCCAGCTCGTTGTACTTGTCGATAATGAGCTGTTTGTCTTCCTCATATTTCTCTTCAATAAACTTCTTGGCACGGAAAATATTGGCGAGTTTATTCTTTTCGTTGGTCTTCTTCATCACACGCTTCAGCTTCTTGGCCGTCAGCACGGAGTTTCCTTCAATGGTAATCTGGTGGACTTTTACCTTTTCCTTCTTGTCTATCATGACATCCACATTCACCTGATCCTTGGTATCGGGAATGTTCCGTTCCAAAATAGTCACTTCGGCATTCTTGAAGCCCTTTTCATCAAAATGCTTTTTTATCAATATCTTGGCCCTGTCTATCAGGTTAGGAGTAATCTGGCTTCCCTTCACCAAGCCCAACTTGGCCTCCAAGTCTTCGCGTTCGCTCTTCTTTACTCCATGATAACGTATGTCGGCAATACGGGGACGCTGAGCCAAAACAATCTTCAGATATATCTTGTTGTCCACAATCTTTTCGGCCAAAATCTGCACATCAGAGAAGAGTCCATGTCGCCAATAACGCTTCACAGCCGTGGTAATATCATCACCGGGCACTGTAATGGTCTGCCCCACAGACAGCCCCGAAAGACCTATCAAGACATAGTCTTCATAGTTCTCCACACCCTCTACCTTGATACCACCTATTTCATATTTCTTCGGTGTTCCGGAGTATAGTATTACGGGAGTCTCATTCTCTTCCACATTTGTTTCCTGTGCATAACCGCCTGTCGGGAAACACAACAGGCATGCAAACACTGACAACAGAAATGATATACGATATAACATTTTATATAACTTTATATTTGTTCACTGGTTTTGCCGAAACGGCGTTCTCTTCTTTGATAATCATAAATGGCCTTACAGAACTCCTCTTCATGGAAATCCGGCCAGAAAGTATCACAAAAATACAATTCCGAATAAGCACATTGCCACAGCAGATAGTTGCTGAGCCGCACTTCCCCTCCTGTACGGATAAGCAAATCGGGATCCGGCATATAGTTTGTGCTCAGATGTCCGCTTATCAGCCTATCATCAATGTCTTCTATTGCCACCTCGCCGTTTTTCACTTTCAAGGCAATCTGTTTCATTGCTTCGGCCATCTCCCATTTGGACGAATAGCTCAGGGCAAGCGTCAGACACATGCCCGTATTGGCAGCCGTGCGTGCTATACATTGATTCAAACGCAGCAAGACATCGGCCGGCAATTTCTCCGTATCGCCGATAATGCGGAAACTGATGTTGTTCTTCATAAAAGTTTCCTCCTCGATGGAATCCATAAGAAGCCCCATCAAAGCAGCCACTTCATCGGCCGGGCGGTTCCAGTTTTCCGTAGAGAAAGTGTATAAGGTCAGGAACCGGATCCCCAATCTGGCAGCTTCCTCTGCTATGACATGCACTGTCTCAGCTCCGGCCTGATGTCCGAAGCTGCGCACCTGTCCCCGCTGTTTGGCCCATCTGCCGTTGCCATCCATTATAATAGCCACGTGGGTCGGGATATGCTTTTTATCTATTTGCTCTCTATATGGCATGTGTATTTTTCTTTTGTTCTGTGACTCTCTGTCTATACCTTATTATATTATCGGGGTTATTGGGCGAATCCCAACTTATTGATTCGTCCTCTCCACACTTGCCCGCTCTTACTCCATATAATCCACAAGAAATTATTCTTATCAACGACAAAAGAATAATGTCCTTCGGCCTGTTCATACAAATCGGTAAACTCTTCGGGGAAAAGCACATTCCGTGTGAGTGCTCCCCACGTGATGCCTTGGTCGTTGGAGCCATAGAATCTGCTAAAGGCGGGGATTTCTTCTTTACTATTCTGTCCGGGTCCACCGAAAGCATACAGTTGCTTATTGTAATAAATCATAGCCATATTGGACAATTTGGGGCAATAATTCTGCTTTTCGTCGTCAACGGGATAGTCCTCCCATGTATTTTCAGTGGTCAGTCTTGTCCAAACCACAGCTGTGGTGTCCGTTGCAATGCCGTTATCGCCCATCACAGTCAAGCGCTCAATGAACGTGTTGGTTTCCAAAGGAGAAACGGCATAAGACAAGTTTGTATGGGGGAAATATGACGGCACTTCTCCGCCCACAGTCCATGTCAGGCCATCCATACTTTCCACAAAACGGTTGTCGGCACTGACTGCATACAGTTTCTTATTCCATTCGGAAGCGACATTGGCTATCAAGCGGCTCAGTCTGACGTCTGTCTCCACTTTAATCCATACAACACCATCTGTAGAATGATA